>JANNWE010000029.1:0-9041 GCA_031414675.1 Cytophagaceae bacterium | reverse complement strand
ACCCATAAAATTGTTTACCTCAAAAAAATCTTTTCCATTTTTATTATTTAAAGTTTCTTTGTCATTGGACACGCGATCCTGTAGTTTACCCAAAATTCCCAGTCCACCTAAAATAAGGAGAATAATTCCAAAATACTTAATTAACTGCTTCTTGTTTTCCATATTTTTAATTTAAATTGTTTTGTAAATGTTAAAACCGATAATCAATAGCTTAAATTTTATCAAATTTGGTCTTTTATAAATTGCCGTTTTATAATTTTTTTTAAAGGTTTATTAAAATTAAGGTTTGGCCTAAAAATTAATACTTTAATTGGTTTTAAGATTGGCTTAGCTTCATTTCAATGGAGCATTGAAGGTTGGTCAAATGCTCCATATGTTATTTAAAACCGCTTAATTTCCACTCCGCCCATTACTACGTTTCCGCTCAAATAGAACTTCTTTTCTTTATTTACCACTGAATCTGGAAACTTTGTAATTTGGTCGTCTACACCACCCATTATCGGTAGTACGTCAATGATAACATTCCATTCTTTAGGAATTCGTAATTCCAAACCGCCCATTAAAATAAAAACATTCATCGCAGATTTTTCAGCCAAATCAGCTTCAGTTAAATCTATTTGGGCACCACCCATTATACAATTGACCTGACCCCCCTCAAAACTTTTAGAAAATATTTTTTTCTGCGTACCCGCCATAATATTGGACTCATTTATAAATTCAATATCAGTTCCATCTGCTTTTTTTACTCTTTTAGGCATATCAAATTTTGGGTTAAAATATTTATAAATTATTAAGCCTCCAAGACCTACAAAAAGTAATGGCCAAAGTTTGAAATAGATTTGCCTTTCTGAAGAAGTCAGGAAATCAGGCACATAAAAAACAACAGCAATAGAAGTAGCAATGATACCTTCCATATATTTGCCTTTCAAAAGTGCATTAATGCCAATAATTAATGGAATTAATCTCCAACTGATAATATCGACCGGAAATTTGAAATTGAATAATCCAAAATTGCGAAGTAAAAAGATTATTCCAGCGGAGACTAAAAGGATAGCCCAGAAAAAGACAGAATTTTTGTTATCGGTATTCATTTTTTGTTTTTTTTCTTCAAAACTAATACATTCATATACATAAGGAAAACAGCTATTCGTCGAGGCCCATTATTTTTACCGATTAGATGCAGAATTTTACCGATGAGTGGCTAAGGTTTGGAATGGGTTTGCTTTTTAAATTTTAGCTATATTCCTTTTAAAACGAATAAACCTCCGTTTTTAAATTTAGAATTAAATTTAGAAATTTTTAAATGGGTTACCAAAATGCTCCAATCTATCTAAATTTAGGGACATTGTTTTTCACCATTTTAAAACCATTCACATTTAAATTTAAACCTTTGGTCTAAAAAAAACAAAATTTATTTTTTATTGTTATAGTTTTGGCCCTATTCATAAAATTTAATAAAAACATTATTACCATTAACCAAACTAATTAAAAATGCAATTGAAAAAATTACTCTTTTATTCCGGTGTATTTCTTTGTTTAAGTACTGGATTAGCAGCTCAAAAGAAAAAGCCAGAAGAAACCAAACCAGTACCTGCAGCAGAGCCCGTAAAAAAGCCAGATGCAGCTGCAATAAAAAAAGCCGAACCCCCTAAAAAAGGACCAAAACCCTACAAAGAAATAATTGATAGCACCGCTATAAGTCAGAAAGGTTTAGTAACTGTTCATAAAATGGACGACAAATATCTGTTCGAAATTCCGGATTCACTTTTTGGCAGAGACATTATGGCAATCACCAGATATTCTAAAACCGCGGCCGGTGGTGGAATTTTTGGGGGCGAAGAAATAAATAGACAAGTGGTAAAGTGGGAAAAAGGACCAAATAACAATATTTTTTTACGATCTATTACCACCATATTAATGTCACCTGATAGCACTAAACCAATGGCTCAGGCAGTTAAAAATTCTAGTGCGGATCCAATAATTGCTAATTTTGAAATAAAAGCAATAAAAAAAGATAGTACAGGCAAAAAAGCATTAGGTTATGTAATAGATGTAACAGCTACTTTTGATGCAGATGTTCAAACATTTTCTCTTGGGCCCATTGATAAGCAAAGATTAAATATCATTTCTTTGCAAAAAGATAGATCTTTTATCCAAAAAATTAGCTCTTATCCTATAAACACGGAAATAAGAACTGTAAAAACATTTTCTACAACCCCACCTCGTATTTCATTTACTCCAGTTCCTCAAATTGGAGTTAACTTACCTGCAGGTTTAGATGCTGGCGTAGTAACTATGGAATTTAACACTTCCATGATATTATTACCAAAAATACCAATGAGAAAACGTATTTTTGATGCACGCGTTGGATATTTTGCAAATCAATTCGATGTTTTTGAAGAAGAGTCACAAAAGGCAGATACCGATGTTTTTGCCGTTCGATGGAGATTAGAGCCTAAATCAAAGGCAGATGCAGAAAAGCAAAAAAGAGGAGAATTAATAGAACCCAAAAAACCAATTATTTACTATATCGATCCAGCAACTCCAGAAAAGTGGAAAAAATACATCAAAGCTGGTATTGACGATTGGATTCCAGCGTATGAAAATGCAGGTTGGAAAAATGCCATTAGAGGAGAATATTGGCCAGCGAATGATTCTACGATGAGTTTAGAAGATGCTCGTTTTTCTGTAGTAAGGTATTTCGCCGCAGATATACAAAATGCCTATGGGCCAAATGTTCATGACCCAAGAAGCGGAGAAATTATAGAGAGCCATATCGGCTGGTATCATAATATCATGAGTCTTTTGAGAAATTGGTATTTAATCCAAACTTCAGCCGCCGACCCTGAGGCAAGAAAGAAAAAATTTGATGATAATTTAATGGGAGAATTGATTCGTTTTGTTTCTTCTCATGAGGTAGGTCATACTTTAGGCTTGCGCCACAATATGGGTGCAAGTTCTGCAACGCCTGTTGAAAAATTAAGAGATCCGGAATTTCAGGCTAAAAATGGGCATACTTCTTCCATAATGGATTATGCACGATTTAATTATGTGGCACAGCCAGAAGATGGTGTAAAACACTTTTTCCCTCGAATAGGTGATTATGATAAATGGGCTATTAAATGGGGGTATTCTTATTTTGCAGATGCAAAAGACGAAGACGAAGAAAAAAAGACTTTGAATACCATGACTAAAGATGCTTATAAAAATAGACGCCTTTGGTTTGGAACTGAGAGTAGTCCATATGATCCAAGATATCAAACGGAAGATATTGGAGATAATGCAATGCGAGCTTCTGAATATGGCATCAAAAATTTGAAAAAGATTTTGCCAAACTTGATGGAATACAGTAAAGAAAATGGTGAAAGCTATGCTGAATTAGATGAGATGTATATGAATCTTGTGGGTCAGTATAGAAGATATATAGGCCATGTTACAAAAAATATTGGAGGTATTTATGATACTCCAAAAACTTATGATATGGAAGGCAACCAATTTGAAATAGTACCTAAAGCTATTCAAAAAGACGCTCTTTTATTCTTGAATACCCAACTTTTTACTACACCTTTATGGTTAATGGATCAAAATATACTTTCAAAAATTAAACCAGAAAGTGGACTTGAATCCATCAAATCTATGCAAGATGCTGCTCTTTCAAGTCTTTTAAGTGGCGACAGAGCAGTAAGATTAATGGAAAGCGGAGCGGCCAGTGCTAGTAATTATTCTTTGGATGAAATGATGACAGATTTAAAAAATGGCATTTTCTCAGAATTGAAATCTAAAACTAGCATCGATATTTATAGAAGAAATATCCAAAAGCTTCTGGTAGATAAAGTAATTGCCTTGTTAAAGCCAGGAAGTACGATTGTCAGGACAGTTCCAGTTGGTGTCACCTATGGTTTCAATAATAGAATTGTTAACCTAGCCCAGACTGATTTGCCATCTATAGCCAGAGCCCAACTTAGTGATCTTAAAGCCGAGCTTAAAAATGCTTCAGTAAGAATAACAGATCGTTTAAGTAAGCAACATGTTCAAGATTTAATTTCTAGGATAGATCAAGCCTTAGATCCTAAGTAAAGAATATCTTTTTTTAATTTTATAAAACACCTAATCCCGCCGATTGGGTGTTTTGTTTTTTAACCCTAGATTTTACTATTTCTAAAAATTTAATACAAAATAGTTTAGTAGTAATAAGCGTATAAAATTGTTTTGATGAATAAATCTTTCAATAACATCAGTATATTGTTTTTTTGTCTAAATTGGTATTTAAATTTACATTTTAATCAACCTAAGCAATGAACTTATTAAAAAAGCTTTTCCTCATTCCCATTTTCTTACTTTTAATAACACCCTTGCAAGCTCAAAATATTAAAGTTTTAAAAGGTGGAACATTAATTGACGGTTTTGGAGGGCCTCCAATATTAAATAGTGTGGTAATAATAGAGGGTAAAAAAATAAAAGCAGTGGGTAGGATAGGAGAAATTGAGATTCCAAAAAATGCCGAAATCATTTCTACCGAAGGTATGAGTGTGCTTCCAGGTCTTTGGGATATGCACGTCCATTTAATGATTAATGGACATAGCAATTATACCCATTGGGATAGTACTTATATTTCTAAATTTGAATCTGTAATTATGCCCTCTTCGGCTCATCAGCTTTTAATGGCTGGTGTCACCTCTGCAAGAGATTTGGGGGCACCTCTTGAGGCCAGCATAAAAGTTAGAGATCGCATAAATAAAGGGGAAATCCCGGGGCCCAGCATCTATGTTTCTGGTCCGTTTTTACAACATAGACCCTACCCAAAAACCGATGAATTTAGATGGGGAATTTATGGTGAAAAAGACGCCAGAGAAAAAGTTAGAAAACTAGCAAATGCCGGTGTAAACTGCATAAAGCTTATTGACCATGATGAAATGACCTTAGAGGAAGCTAAAGCCATAGTAGACGAAGCCCATAAAAATAAATTATCAGTGGTTGCACATTCGCATCGACCTAACGAAATACGTGTTGGACTCGAAATAGGAGTAGATTGCTTTGAACATACTGGACTATCCTCCGCCCCAGAATATCCGGAAGACATAATGAAAGCCATAAAAGAACGTACCGCAAAAATGAATATGGGTCCACTTTTTTGGACACCCACAGTGGAAGGGCTTTATAATTTTGAATACGTCAGAGACAATCCCGAAAAACTCGATGACCCTTCTTGGCATTTAGGACTTCCTAACGACATTATTGCTGATATCAAATCTTCCTTAAAATATCCAGGAAGAATGCCCTATTTTCAATTAACGCCAATAAGAAAACCCACCCTCACAAAAAAAATGCAACAGTTGAAAGAATCAGGTGCCGTTTTATTAATAGGCACGGATAGTGGAATTCCTATGAAATTTCACAGTCAAAGTACGTGGAATGAACTCGATGTATGGGTAAATAAAATGGGGTTTGATCCTTTGTATGCCATCAAAGCCGCTACCTATTGGCCGGCTCTTGCAATGAAAGTAGATAATGAATACGGGACAATCTCAGAAGGCAAATATGCGGATATTATTGCAGTAAAAGGGGATGTTTTACGGTATATTTCTTTATTGCAAGACGTCAAAATGGTAATAAAACACGGAAATAGGGTAAAGTGATTTTTATTATTGTGTTTTAAAATATCTCTACTTTTCCAAAGACTCTTTCTGGTGATTTTGTTTCCTGTAGATAAAATGCCGCTGGAGTAAGTTGAGTAAACTCTTTAAAATCTCTCACCAAATGGGGGTAGTCGTGATACCCAAATTCCAAGGCAATGCTCAACCAATCTTTTGTTGGTTGAGCATTTTTTAGTTTCATGACTTTTTCAAATCTAGAAATTCGGGCATACATTTTCGGACTAATACCTTCGCGTTCCATAAATTGCCTATAAAACTGCCTTTGACAAAGGCTCGCTTGGTCGGCTAACCAATCTAAAGAATGTTTTCCAGGATTGTTGATTAAGTAATGAGTTACTTTGTCAATTGGCAAACTGATTTTTTTAGATTTTTTTATTAAGAAAATAATAAAATCTTCGACAATCTCTATCATTTCCTGATAATGTTGTGTATAGCTTAAACGTTCATTTACTTTTTTAATCTCTGAAGAAAAAACAGTTTCAGCATCTAAAATAGTATTTGTTAATTCGTGTATTGGAATGCCTGTCAGTCTAAACAAAGCACCAGGTTGAAAGACAACTTGAAATACTAGGAAATCACGACCTACATGCCTATTCGTTACTATCGAATGTTGCCCATGAATTCTAGAACGTGGACTTTCCGTTAATAAGCCATCCAAACCGTACCCTACTTTTTCTGGATCTTTAGGAAAAAACGAAAGGCAGTTTTCTGCTCTTGGCCAATAAGGTTTAATGGGTAAGTCAATAATTGATTTTGGAAATTGAGCACCAACAATTTGGAACATTCTTACATATTCTCTCAAAATTGGGCTTGGCAATCTATAATCAAATATATCCATTTAAATCATCTTTAAAGTGTTAGTGGGGGTCCAATTGTTTTCATCCCATGTGCTGCATGCATTTTTTCTGAAAATTCTTTTGTTGGTGGCCCTTGCAGTTTACTCATTATAGAGAAAAACTCCTCCATTTTTCCAGCAGGTTGTAGAAAGTAAATTAGCTTTCCATAATTGGAAGTTTGGATCCAAGTATGTGGTACATTCCTTGGCAAGAAGATAGTTTCCCCAGCTTTTAAAGTAAATTTTTCTTTATCTAGCTGAAAGATATATTCTCCCTCTGCGATATAAAAGATCTCGTCTTGATAAAAATGAACATGCAAACTCGGTCCTGTTTTTTCCGTTCCAATATACTCAAAAATTGATAAATTCCCATTTGTATCTTTAGAAGATATTTTTAAATCATTTGGATTTACCCCTTTAAATGGAGTGTGTTCGCCAAATCTTGCTTCCCCTTGCCCAACAATAAATCCTTTTTTTGGAGGCAATTTTTCTTTGCCGATAGCTTCGATTGCCCCAATAGCCAAAGTGCTAGCTAAAAAATTTCTTCGTTTCATATTTAATTATAGTTTAAAAATTGAAACACAAAGTTTTATCGCTTTTTTAGTTTTCTAGTAGTAAAAAATGGACATCTTTTTGTTATTTTAATAAGATTAAGCTTTTTTAACTTCCAAAAAATCAAATTTTAGTTTTCGTTTCTTTTTTTAGAGTAATTTTGAAAGTATTTTTATTAAGCCCACGAATGAAAACCATTGACAAATATTTATTTAAAAAATTTCTAAGCACGTATATTTTTGCAGTTTTCATAATTGTTTTAGTCATTATTGTTATTGATTTTGTTGAGAAAAATGACAATTTTATTGAGCATAATGCCCTTACTAAAGATATTTTTTTAAAATATTACGCTAACCTAGCTCCCTATTGGGCTAATTATATTAGCCCTTTGATGATTTTTATTTCAACTGTTTTTTTTACAGCAAAATTGGCTAGCCACTCTGAGATAATAGCCATTTTGAGTACAGGCACAAGTTTTCGACGTTTAATGTATCCCTATTTTATGGGAGCTGCTTCAGTGGCTATTTTTTCTTTCGTGATGGTAGGTTGGGTGTTGCCAAGGGCAAATAAAATTCGAATTGCCTTCGAAAATGAATTTATACAATCCAAATTTTATTTTTCTGACCGAGATCTTCATATGGCTGTCGATAAAAATATTTATGCTTATCTCTCCAATTATGACTCTCAGAGTAAAACTGCTTATGATTTCACCTTGGAAAAAATCGAGAATAATCAATTAATCGAAAAACTTACTGCCAAGCGTGCCGTTTGGATTGATACGTTAGAAAAATGGCAGATTTATGAATATAGAATTAGAAAAATAGGAATTTTAAAGGACCAGTTAACATTTCAAAAGGGCACCACACCTTTAGATACGAGTATAAATATGTTTCCCAGCGATTTTGAAAATACCAACAATATTCATGAAACCATGACTATTCCACAGCTTAGAAACCAAATTAAATTAATAAACAGTAGAGGAGCGGAAGGAATAGAAAGTTTTCAGATTGAATATTATCAGCGGTTTGCAACACCATTTGCAGTAATTATCCTTTCTTTGATGGGTTTAATTGTATCTGCAAGAAAGAGGAGGGGTGGCGTAGGTCTGCAAATAGCGATTGGATTTGTGCTAGCATTTATTTATATTTTGTTTTATATCATGTCTAAAGGCATAGCAGAATCTGGAAATATGCCTCCATTGTTAGCTGTCTGGCTTCCAAATATAGTTTTTAGCGGAATTGCGGGCTTAATGTATTTCGCAGTACCTAGATAATCTTATTTCCATTTTATTTTTTTCGGATTCGAAAAAATAGTAACAACTCCAAATAAGAATAAATAAAAAGCATAAAGAAAATCAAAATATGGTATTTTCCAGCTATTAATTGTTTTGCTTAATTTATTATTCGCTTTTCCTAATATTAACCATTTGGTGAAAATCCAAAAAATAAAAATACCCAGAATAAGTCTCATCCAATCATTAAATGGATACCAATGTGCCAAATGATATTGTTCCAATAAGTCATTAGGAATTCTCGACCATTCTGGAGCTACAAACCAATCTGGGTTAAAAAAGAAAACAGGAATAAACAAAAACCAAGATAATAATTGGCTAAACCAAAGTAAGCCCAAATTAAATTTATCTTTCAGTTTATATCTTTTACCTACAGATAAGTGTCTTCTTTTTTGAACAAACCATTCTTTCCATACTGCTTTTGGAATTGAAGTTGTTTGACCATCGTTTTCAATACAAATGGCCACATTTTCTTTTGTTGCCACTTCATTTACAAACAAGTCATCATCGCCACTTAATAATCCTTGATGTCTCATAAATCCATTGTTTTTCCAGAATAAGTTTTTCTCATACATTAAATTTCTACCTACACCCATGTAAGGCACTTTTGCCAATGCAAAGGAAAAGTATTGAAGGGCTGTTTGAAAAGTTTCATATCTAATTAAGGAGTTTAACATTCCTTTATTAAAGGAGTATTTTGAAAATCCTA
>JANNWE010000028.1:0-17209 GCA_031414675.1 Cytophagaceae bacterium | reverse complement strand
TCAACCCGAAAGTAATTTAGAATATGCTAGAAAAATGACGTTACCAATGCATTTGGGGCTAATTTCTTATAGGTTAGGAAAGCCTTTGTCTTGGAATTCAGAAACAGAACGATTTGTAAAAAGTAGAAAAGCAAATAAGCTGCTTTGGCGTTCTTATCGAAAGCCTTGGAATTTGATTTAAATTATTTGAGAATGTTTTTATTTCTTTTCTCTAAAATTTCCATGAGTTTTTTGTAGAATAATTGTCGTATTTGGAGTTTAAAGGCTTAAATTTGAGTGATATTCATTGTAAAAAATCTATTCATGATTGGATTATTAGTTGTGATATTTTTGGTAGGTTATTTGGCGATAGTTTTCGAGCATAAAATTTCCATTGACAAATTTTCAAGTGCCTTATTGGTAGGAACTTTGTGTTGGACAGTAGTTTCTTTGATTTCTACTAATATGGATGTTACAACTGAAAAATTAATGCACCATGTTGGAGAAATAGCTGCTATACTTTTCTTTTTAATTGGAGCCATGACCATTGTGGAAATTATGGATACTTATAATGGGTTTGACATAATTACCTCAAAAATTACTACACGAAATCAAGTTAAGCTACTTTGGATAATTTGTTTTATAACTTTTTTTCTTTCAGCCGTTTTAGATAATCTTACTACTACAATTGTGATGATGTCTTTGGTTAAAAAACTAATGAATGAGCGTAAAACAAAACTCTTATTCGTAGGGATGATTGTATTGTCTGCAAACGCCGGGGGAGCATGGTCTCCGATTGGTGATGTTACAACTACTATGCTTTGGATAGGAGGAAATATATCAGCTAAAAACTTAATAATAAACCTATTTTTACCCTCATTGGTATGTATGCTTTTACCTTTAGTAATATTAAGTTTTAGTATGAAAGACAAACTTAAAGAAAAGGCAATGGACGAAAATGTTAAAAATAATTTTTTTGGAAAAAGTATTATATTTTGGACTGGTATTTTAGGCTTAATTGCTGTTCCCATTTTCAAAAGTGCTACACATTTGCCCCCTTTTATTGGAATGTTGCTGGTTTTAGGTATTATTTGGGCAATTTCCGAATTATTGATAAAAGATAAGGAGGAAGAGCATAAAACTAAATATTCTGTTTTTAAAGCACTAGAAAAGATCGATATACCTAGTATCATGTTTTTCCTAGGAATTTTACTAGCGGTTTCCGCTTTAGAAACTGTAGGGGTTTTAGCGAATGCCGCCAATTGGTTAACATCAACTATAAAAAATCAAACGCTAACTGTAACTTTAATTGGTTTACTTTCTGCTGTAATAGACAATGTTCCTTTGGTAGCTGCCACCATGGGCATGTATTCTTTAGAACAATTTCCTATTGATAACCCTTTTTGGGAGTTACTAGCGTATTGTGCTGGTACAGGAGGAAGTACTTTAATTATTGGATCAGCTGCAGGTGTTGCTGCAATGGGAATGGAGAGGATTGAGTTTTTTTGGTATGTAAAGAAAATTTCTTGGTTAGCTTTGCTAGGTTATTTTGCAGGGATTGGGGTTTTTCTATTACAATCAAAAGTATTTTCCTAACAAAAAATAGGAAAGAGTTTTTTGAAAGATCATTTTTATGAAATCATTAAAGAAAAGAAAAACATTGCCTTTTGATTTTAGAAAATAGTTAAAATTATTCCTTGATCATTTATATTTTTAAAATCTCGCAAGCCCTCCTCGATGCATCCTGTTCAGCTTTCTTTTTGTTCCAACCTGTTCCCGAGCTTATAATTTCAGAATCTAATAATACTTGGGCGATGAATTCTTTACTATGGTTTTTGCCTTTTTCTTCTACAATTAAAAATTCAACTTTTCGACCGTCAGCTTGTGCCCATCCCAATATTATTGATTTATAATTAGAGTTATTAGAAATAACTGTGTCCAAGTCAAAATGATTGGAAAGTAGTTTTGAGATAATAAACTTTTTTGTGAAGATGAAGCCCTTGTCTAGATAGATGGCACCAATAAGTGCTTCCATTGCATCGCCAAACATTGAAGTTCTATGAAAGTTTCTTTGTCCATCAAATTCAATTAACTTATCTAAACCAATTTTTCTAGCAACAATATTTAATGATTCTCTATTTACAATTCTAGACCTTATTTCAGTGAGAAAACCTTCATCTTTGAAGGGGTATTTTTTAAAAAGATATTCTGCTACTACCATGCCTAAAACTGCATCACCTAAGAATTCGAGTCTTTCGTTTGATTCCTTAAAGCCATCTATTTTGGTTTGTTTTGAAGCGGAAGTATGCCTAAAAGCAAGCTGGTACAATAAATCATTTTTTGGTTTTTGTCCAATTATTTGTTCAATAGATTTCCTGAATTCCTTGATCTTAGCATCTTTTGAGAAAAATCCAAAAATTGACTTAGCTACTTCCATTAAATGCTATTTTTCATTGAAAAGTTTGAGTACCTTAAATTTTCTTGAATATTAAAGTGGCGTTGTGACCTCCAAAGCCAAAACAATTGCTTAAAACTACTTCTATCTTCCTTGATTTCGCAACATTTGGTGTTAAGTCTATTCGTGGGTCAATGGTGTCATCTACATTAAAAAGATTAATTGTTGGCGGTACAATCTGATGTTGTAAAGCCAATATTCCAGCCACAGCCTCAACAGCTCCTGCCCCACCCAATAAATGACCTGTCATAGACTTTGTAGAGCTTACAGATAAGTTATATGCATGGTCTCCAAAAAGCTTTTCAATGGCTTTTATCTCTTGTGGATCACCCAGTGGAGTGGAAGTGCCATGTGTATTGATATAGTCTATTTCAGATGGATTTATTTTAGCATCGTCTAATGCATCTTGCATAGATAAAAACGCACCATAGCCCTCAGGATGAGGTGCAGTGATATGGTAAGCATCAGAAGAAAAACCACCGCCAATTAACTCGCAGTAAATTTTGGCTCCTCTAGCTTTAGCATGTTCGTATTCTTCTAAAACAATTGCACCGCCTCCTTCGCCTAACACAAATCCATCTCGATTTTTATCATACGGCCTGGAAGCAGTTTTTGGATCGTCGTTTCTTTCTGACAATGCTCTTAAAGCATTAAATCCACCTATGCCTGCTTGGGTATTAGTAGCTTCTGAACCTCCTGAAACACAGATGTGCATTCTACCTAATCTGATATAATTGAAGGCGTCTATAATGGCGTTATTTGCAGAAGAACAAGCCGAAACTGTCACATAATTTGGCCCTCGAAATCCATGCCGAATTGAAATTTGCCCCGAAACACTGTCTGCTATCATTTTGGGAATAAAAAATGGATTGAATCTTGGTATACCTGTCCCCTGAGCAAAAACAATCATTTCTTCTTCAAAAGTCTTTAATCCACCAATTCCAGATCCCCAAATTACTCCAATTTTATCTTTATTTATATTTTTATCCTCATCTATACGTGCATCTTTTATGGCTTGGTCGGCTATTACAACTCCGAATTGGGTAAATAAATCCATTTTCCTTGCCTCTTGTCTAGGAATAAAATCTGTAACTTCAAAATTTTTGACTTCACAAGCAAATTGGGTTTTAAAGCTTGAAGCATCAAATCTAGTTATATAGTCGGCCCCGCTTATTCCATTTGATAGACCGTGCCAATATTCTTCAATCGTATTTCCTATGGGAGTAAGAGCACCCATTCCAGTAATAACAACTCTTTTTAATTCCATAGTTTTATTAAAATTAAAAGTTCAACATCCCATTGAAAATGCAATATAACATTTGACAATTGAATATTGAACTTAAATTGTTTAGAAAAATTTACTTTGCGTTTTCTTCTAAATAAGTGATTGCCTGACCAACTGTTTGGATATTTTCTGCTTGATCATCTGGAATAGATACATTGAATTCTTTTTCAAATTCCATGATTAATTCAACGGTGTCAAGCGAGTCCGCTCCAAGGTCGTTAGTGAATGATGCTTCAGGAGTAACTTCAGTTTCATCAACTCCAAGCTTCTCAACAATAATTTTCTTTACTTTCGCTGCTATATCTGACATTTTAAAAATGTAGTTTGGTGAAAAACAATGCAAAGAAATGGATTAAAAATGATATGTACAAAATGAATCGCTTATTTTTTGAATGAAGATTTGTTCTGATATTTGTGAAACATTTAAAAATAAGATAAAAATGGCATTAAAAATAGGCAATATTGCTAAATACGATGTTGATAATTTTTTTTTGATGGCAGGACCTTGTGCTATTGAAAGTAGGGATATGGCGATGAAAATTGCAGAAAGAGTGAATGATCTTTGCGTAAGGTTAAATATTCCATATATTTTTAAAGGTAGTTACCGAAAAGCAAATCGAACGAAAATCGATAGCTTTACCGGTATTGGAGATGAAAAGGCCTTAAAAATTTTGGAAGAGATAGGAAAAACTTTTGGAATACCAACTGTTACTGATATTCATGAATGCAAAGAAGCTCAATTGGCTGCAAATTTTGTAGATGTTTTACAAATCCCTGCTTTTTTGTGTAGGCAAACGGATCTTTTGGAAGCAGCTGCTAAAACAGGAAAAGCGGTAAATATTAAAAAAGGGCAATTTTTATCTGGTGCCTCTATGGGATTTGCAATTGAAAAAATAAAATTAGCAAATCCGAATGTGCAAACTTTACTTACAGACAGAGGAAATAGTTTTGGCTATTCTGATCTTGTGGTAGATTATCGAAATTTAGTAGATATGAAAGAATTTGGCGTTCCAGTAATTATGGATTGTACTCATTCACTCCAAAAACCGAATCAAACTTCAGGAATAACTGGTGGAAACCCCAAAATGATAGCTACAATTGCTAAAGCAGCCATAGCCGTTGGTGCAGATGGTTTATTTATTGAAACTCATCCTGACCCAGCAAATGCAAAATCTGATGGAGCGAACATGTTGCATTTAGAAAAATTAGAAAATTTGCTTCTTCAATTAGTAAGAATTAGGCAAGCCGTTGTTAATTAAGATTATTAAAACTTGTTTATTTTGAAAATAACTAGATAATTCCATAAATAGCGTCAGATTTGTTATCTCAAATGCTGATTTATTAATTTTATTATGACCTATGATTCTAATTTTTGAATATAAATGAAACTTCCTATTTACCTTGATTATGCCGCAACTACTCCAGTAGACGAGCGCGTTCTCGAGGAAATGCTTCCTTATTTTAATCAAAATTTCGGCAATTCAGCTAGTAGATACCATGCCTTTGGTTGGTTAGCCGATGATGCAGTTCAGGCTTCAATGGAAAGAATTTCCAAAGCAATTAATTGTAAAAATTCGGATATAATTTTTACTAGTGGAGCCACAGAAGCAATTAATTTGGCAATTAAAGGATTCTTTGACGCAAATCCTGACAAAACACATTTTATAACTGTTTGTACCGAACATAAAGCTACTTTAGACACCCTTAAAAATATTAAAAAAAAGGGTATTAATACTTCTGTAATTGGAGTTAATAGTGAAGGAGAAATTAATCTTGAAGAATTAGAAAAAGCAATATGTCCTGAAACGGGATTAATTTCTTTGCTTTGGGTAAATAATGAAACAGGTGTTATTCATCCTTTGGAAAAAATAGTAGCAATTGCCAAGATGAATAAAATTGTTGTCCATGTAGATGGTACTCAAGCAATAGGAAAGGTGGCCATGAATTTTCAGAATCTTGGTATTGATTTGTTGTCTTTTTCAGGCCATAAATTTTATGGCCCCAAAGGAATAGGAGTCTTAATTAGAAATAAGGAGGTGAAAATAGAATCTCAAATAGTTGGAGGAGGACATCAAAAGAATTTAAGAAGTGGTACATTAAATATACCAGGAATAGTTGGTCTAGGAAAAGCAATAGAAGTTTCGATAGAGAATATTGAAAATGAGCAAATTAGAATAAATAAGATTTCAAATTATTTTGAAAGTGAGTTATTAATGCACTTTCCTTTTTGTAGCATAAATGCACTTAATGTATCTAGGGTGCCACATATTCAAAATGTTTGTTTTACCGGTTTTGATGGGCAAGAATTATTAAACCGTTTTTCCAATCTGGCAATTTCAAATGGGTCTGCTTGTAACTCAGCGTCTACTTTTCCTTCTCACGTTTTGACAGCAATGGGTTTGAGTGATGCTGATGCTTTTTCATCTCTAAGGTTTAGCTTTGGAAAATTTACGACTTCAGAGGACATTACAAAATGTTTAGAACATTTAAAATTAAAAATTCAATAAAAGTATATGTTTATAGCCCAAGTAAATATTGCAAAAATGAAAGGCCCAATTGACAGTCCAATTATGGCTGATTTCGTAGCTAATCTAGAAATAATTAATGCTTTGGCTGAAATACATGAAGGCTTTGTGTGGCGTTTGAAAGGAGAAGGTGACAATGCCACAGCAATTAAAGTTTTTGATGATGGTTTTTTAATTATTAATATGTCGGTTTGGAAAAACATGAAATCACTTTCGGACTATGTTTACAAATCGATGCATTTGGAGATACTCAAACGCAAAGGAGAATGGTTCGAAAAAATGGATAAAATGCATTTTGCACTTTGGCAAATTGAAGAATGTCATATTCCAACTCCAGAAGAAGCCAAAGAGCGATTAGAGTTTTTACAATTAAACGGGGAAAGTGATTTTGCGTTTGGCTTTAAGAGAAAGATATAGGCTAATTAAACTTGAAAAAATAGGCCACCAAATATTTGAAAACTAAATGATGCTTAGATTAAAAAAGCCCAAATCTTATTAAATTTGGGCTTTTTTAAGATTTTAGGCTACTAATTTTACTTCATAAAATGCGGAATGTTCAAATTTACTTTTTGCATAATCTAAACTAACCACAAATGATTTTATTGATTTATCAGAAGGTAATTCAAACATGGCATCAGTAAGTATTGCTTCGCAAATAGACCTTAATCCCCTAGCGCCTAAATTAAAAATAAGAGCCTGATCTACGATATAGTCAAGGGCAGTTTCTTCAAAAGTGAGTTTAACGTCTTCCATTTCAAACAATTTTCTATATTGCTTTACTAAAGCATTTTGTGGTTCTGTAAGTATTCGTCTCAACGTGGCTTTGTCTAAAGGATTTAAGTATGTTAATAGAGGTAAACGACCTATCAGCTCTGGAATAAGCCCAAAAGATTTTAGATCCTGTTGAGTAACGAACTTTAATAAACTATCCTCATTGTTAAAATCTAAAGCTTTACTATCCACTTTAAAACCACTTGGAGCTTTATTTATTCTTTTAGAAATATGTCGAGCTATACCATCAAAAGCCCCTCCACAAATAAATAATATGTTTTCCGTATTAATTTGTATAAGTTGCTGGTCTGGATGTTTTCTTCCTCCTTGTGGTGGCACACCGACAATAGAGCCTTCTAAAAGTTTCAAAAGCCCTTGCTGTACCCCTTCTCCACTAACATCTCTAGTAATTGATGGATTGTCAGATTTTCTTGCTATTTTGTCTATCTCATCAATGTAAACAATGCCTCGTTCGGCCAATTCAGGATTAAAATCTGCCGCTTGAAGCAATCTGCTAAGAATACTTTCTACGTCTTCCCCTACATATCCCGCCTCGGTTAACACTGTTGCATCGGCTATTGCAAAAGGAACTTGAAGCATTTTGGCAATTGTTCTCGCCAAATAGGTTTTCCCAGTTCCAGTTTCACCAACCATAATGATATTGGATTTCTCAATATTTACATCGTCTGTATTTCTTGGCTGCGAAAGACGTTTATAGTGATTATATACAGCCACGGAAAGAACTTTTTTCGCTTCATCTTGACCTATTATGAATTTGTCAAGATACTTTTTTAAATCAATCGGAGGTTTAATGTCAAACTTTGGGGTATCTCCTTTTTTCTTTTTTTTCTGTTTTGAATTTACGCCATAAAGTTCTTGTTGGATTAATTCGTAACCTTGTTCTATACAGTGATTACAAATGTGTCCTTCTGTGCCCGAAAGAAGTAATTCTACTTCATTTTTTTTTCTTCCACAAAAAGAACAATCTGGTTCTTTATTTGATGCCATTTATTGATATTTTTACAAAAATAATATTTTTTAATTTTTAAAACAATTTGAATAGCATTTGTACTGTTCAAATCTTGCAAAATCTAAGATTTTAAGCAATTTATTATATTTTAAGGTCTTGGGGCTGACTCAAATGTTTCTTCATAATTTTTGGTCATGGTTCCCATTATCTTATCCCAAAACATAAAATATAATCCATAATTTCCTTTAAAAAACTGATGGTGCAAATTATGGCTTATCGAGGTGTTAAGCCATTTTCCAAAAATACTTCGAGCAAAACTTTTTGGGTAAATCTCCCAGCCCAGATGACCATAAACATTGTAAGTTGTCATAAACAACAAGAAAGCCATTAAAACATAGATGTGGAAAGGCATTACAAAAGCGAAAACTATAAATATTCCAGCTTCTACAAAAGCCTCTGTAGGTTGGAATGAAAAAGACGCCCAAGGCGAGGGATTGGTAGATTGATGATGCACGTCATGGAATAATCGAAATAATTTTGGATGATGCATCAATCGGTGCGTCCAATAGAAATAGGTATCATGCAAAATTAAAGTAACAAAAAACGACATAAAAAAGTAAGTGTAACCGTATTGATTTACCTCGTAATACGTTTGAGTATAAGGCCTTATGTAAGGGTTGTACAAGAAAACGCCCACTAAAGTAAAAACTAAAAAGGTAAGTACTGAATATCCAATTTCTCTGTAATAATCTTTATTTTTGGGAAATTTTGACTGAATTTTCGAACTTATTAGTTTCTTTTTTAGCACCACATAAAACAACAGATAAGCAGTTCCTGCTAGTAATAAATATCTAAAAATGTTAGTGAAAAAGACAAATAGGGCCATTTTTTCTATTGTGAGTTCTTTAAACATATTTTTTTAATATTTTAGAGTTAAAAATATAAAATAAAGTTGAATAGTTTTTTTTAATAATTAAAGAGGAGATTTTTTAAACTAAAATTAAAAAGCCCTTCATTTCTGAAAGGCCTTTAAATTGCAAATTCTATATTTCTAAGTTCTATATAAAACTTCGTCAATCAAGCCATAAGTTTTTGCTTCTTCGGCTTTCATCCAATAATCTCTATCAGAGTCTGATTCTATTTCTTCAAAAGTTTTACCTGAGTGCTTTGCTAGAATTTCATATAATTCTTTTCTAAGTTCAATTATCTGTTTAACGGTTATCTCCATATCACGAGACTGCCCTTGGGTGCCACCACTTGGTTGATGTATCATAACCCTTGCATGAGGTAAAGCAGTACGTTTGCCAGCAGCTCCACCTGCCAATAACACCGCTCCCATTGAGGCAGCTAGTGAAGTACAAATTGTTGCAACTTCTGGACGAACATATTGCATAGTATCATACATTCCCAAACCAGCATATACTGAACCCCCCGGACTGTTGATATACATTAAAATATCTTTTTTAGGATCTACTGATTCTAAAAACAATAATTGAGCAACTACAATGTTGGCAATTTGGTCATCAACCCCCGTTCCTAAAAAAATAATACGATCCATTATTAATCTTGAAAAAACGTCAATGGCTGCAAAACGCATAGGACGTTCCTCAATAATATTTGGAGTCATGTTGGTTACATTGTGCTTCATGTAATCATCCATTGTAAGGCCGCTGATTCCTCTATGATGTACGGCATATTTTCTAAAATCGTCTCCTAAATTCATACTATTTTTTTGCTTTAAAATTTTAATAAAAACTGAAATTGTAGACTAATAGTTCCTAAAAAATAAAGTCAGGAGAGTGAAACTCATCCTGACTTTAAAAACTAAAAGCTTAAAACTATTATACTTTATATTTTTCGGAAGCTATTTGATTAAATTCTTCCACAAAAACCGTCTTAACATCCTTACTTATTTTTTCTTTCAAGAAGCCAATTACTTTTCTTCCAAATGCTTTTTCAAAATATTTTTTAGAATTCTCAGAGTCTTTTTTCTCTTCCAATTGTTTTTTGGCCATATTTTCAATAAATTCTTCCATGCCATCAAAACCGCCTTGCCCACCAAAATATCCTCTTATCTCACTTTTAACTTCCTCTAAAACATCAGCATATAGCACCTTTAAATCGTGAATTTTCGCAATTTCGGTTTTGATTAAATCTAATTTTAGACCTCTGGTTATTGCATCAAACTCTTTATCAATATCTTCTTCTGAAGCTTTTCCATCATTTATTTCTAAAAGCCATTTTTTAAGAAAGGCATTGGGTAACTCAATAGGTGTATTTTCTAATAAGGATTTTTCTATATCAAAATCTAAGAGAAAATCAGATTCTCTACTATAGTTTGACATTAAAACGTCTTTTAATTGGCTCCGAAATTCTTCTTCATTAGCTGCCTTTGCTGGGCCTAAAACCTTATCAAAAAATTCCTGGTTTATTTCTGAGGGCAGTATTCTTGTTATTTTTTCAACGGTAAATTCAAATTCTCCTATTAATGTTGAAGCCTCTTCGTCAGATTTGCCTGTTGCAAATCCTAATTCTTTAACTGTTTCAAAAATAGATTGAATGTCAAATTTAATACTGCTTCCTTTTTCAAGACCTTTAAAAATGTATTGGGCACTTTCAATAACTTTATCTGTAGGAATTCCGGACTGAAATGAAAATTCAGTGGCATCTTGCTTAAGAATACCAAAAATCAAATCACCTATTTCTGCATCCTCTGGCTCTGATTCATTACCAAATCTTTTTTTCAAATCTTCAATCGAATTTTCCAGTTGTACATCCGAAGGTTCAATTTCATATTGAACCAAAGCAGGAAGCGAATCCACATTTATAGTAAAATCTGAAGCAAATCCTATTTCATATTCGAAGGTGTAGTCTTTTTGTTTAGCCCAATCTATTTTAAAGGCATCTTCTTTGGGTGTGGGTTCTCCAACTACTCGCAAATGGTTTTCTGCGATACACGCATTTACTGCGGAAGAAGCTACTTTTATTACCTCATCAATCAAAACTCCTTTTCCATAGAGATTTTGAATATATTGAATTGGAACATGGCCAGGTCTAAAGCCTTTAACAACAGCTGTTTTGGCGTATTCTTTTAATTTTTTGTCAACCTCTTTTTTGTAATCAACTTCGTTTATTTCTACTATCAATTGAGCTAAAGTAGAAGACTGTTTATCAAATTTTGTTTGCATTAAGAGAAATTTTTTGTTCGAACTGAAAATAAATTTAAAAACCCTCCAGCCAATCAATGGTTTGAAGGGTTTAAAGTACGGGCGGAGGGAATCGAACCCCCACGCCTTGCGGCACTAGATCCTAAGTCTAGCACGTCTACCAGTTCCGCCACGCCCGCTCACAAACGAACTATTTTATTCATTCGGGCTGCAAAGGTAACTTAATTTTGTTTTGATTCAAAATTGTTGACAGATATTTTTTTTATTTAATTGATGATTTAAAATTCGTATTTTGTCTAAACTTCACAATTATTTAAAAATAATTTTCTTTAGGGTGTTATATATTTTATTTAATTAAAAAACATTTTCTAAATTTAGGTTGAGAAAATCAAAAAGCTTTTTTAAACTATTAGATTTTATTACTTTAGCAAATAGTAAGTTTTGAGCTTGCAGATTTTGAAAAATGATGAGTACACCAAATATACATAAAGCCGAGAACCTCAACACAAGTATTCAATACTATTCTGCAGAAGAAAGAAATGAGATATCGAAAAGGTATAGAAAAATATTAAAAACTGCCAAACAATTTATTAAAGAAGGGGATACTAAGCTCATAAGAAAGGCTTTAAATATTGCAATGGATGCCCATAAAGAGATGAGACGAAAATCTGGTGAGCCCTATATTTATCATCCCTTAGAAGTGGCATTAATTTGTGTTGAAGAAATTGGGCTTGGCCCAACCTCCATTATATGCGCTTTGCTTCATGATGTGGTAGAAGATACCACTATAACTTTGAAAGAAATTAATCAAGATTTTGGACCCAAAGTGGCTCAAATTATTGATGGATTGACAAAAATCGCTGAAAATTTTGAGCAAACTCAATCTGCACAAGCCGAAAACTTCAGAAAGATGTTGCTTACTTTATCTGAAGATGTAAGAGTAATATTAATTAAACTTGCAGATAGATTGCATAATATGCGTACACTTGGGAGCATGGCTAGAAACTCTCAATTGAAAATTGCACATGAAACTATTTATATTTATGCTCCACTTGCACACCGCTTAGGCCTATATCAAATAAAGTCAGAATTAGAAGATTTATATTTAAAATATACTGAACCTGAGGTTTTTAAAGATATTTCTACAAAGATAAATATCTCAAAATTTACCCGTAAAAAATTAATTGACGGGTTTATGAAACCCATTTCTAAACGACTAAAAGATGCAGGGATAGATTTTTATATAAAAGGTAGGCCCAAGCATATTTACTCCATTTGGAAAAAGTTATCTCAGCAAAATGTATCATTTGACAACATTTACGACCTGTTTGCTATTCGGATAATACTGAATAACATTTCGCCTTTAGAAAGAGAGAAAGAGAAGGCTGCGTGTTGGCAGGCATATTCTATTGTAACTGACGAATATAGGCCGAATCCAGATCGCTTGAAAGATTGGATTTCGACTCCAAGAGCTAATGGTTACGAGTCATTACATACCACCGTTATGAGTAATACAGGCGTTTGGGTAGAAGTACAAATAAGAACCGAACGCATGGATGAAATTGCCGAGAAAGGCTATGCTGCCCACTGGAAATATAAAGGCACAGATACTTCATTAGACAAGCCATTGGACCAATGGCTAAACACAGTTAGAGACACACTTGCTTCTGGTGATAACTCTGCAATTGAGTTTATGGAAGACTTTAGAGGTAATTTGTTTAATGAAGAAGTTTTTGTTTTTACGCCAAAAGGGGACTTAAAAGTACTTAGAAAAGGAGCCACTGTATTGGATTTTGCTTTTGAAATACATACTGAAATAGGTAGAAAGTGTACTGCAGGAAAAGTAAATAGCCATCTTGTTCCCATAAGCTATGTACTTCAGAACGGAGATCAAGTTGAAATTTTAACAACCAAAAACCAAAAGCCATCTGAGGATTGGTTGCGTTTTGTAGTTACTTCAAAAGCCAAAGCTAGGATAAAAGATTTGCTCAAAGAAAGTAACAAAAGTTATGTTACAGAAGGCAAAGAGGTTATTACTAAAAAGTTAAAAAACTTGGGGTTAGAGGCAAACTTAGAAACATTTAATCAACTAAGGGCTTTTTTTAATAAAAAAGACTATAATGAGCTTTTTTATTTTTTTGGGAAAGGCTATTTGCTGCCTGACGAAATCAAGAAATTTAAACAAGAAAGAGAGGCCATTGCTAATCGTCAAAAGAAAATTGTAATAGACGAAAAAGCTTTTAAAGATGCCAAAAGTTTTGAAAAAGAAATTAAAAAAGTAAAAGGAAATGATACTCTTTTAATTGGAGATGATATGCAACAAATCGATTTTACTTTGGCAAGATGTTGCAATCCAATACCTGGAGATGATGTTTTCGGATTTCTGACTATTAATGAAGGTATTAAAATTCATAGAAATTTATGTCCAAATGCTCAACAGTTGCTTTCAAACTATGGAAACCGAGTTATTAAGGCCCGATGGGCGAGTCAAATTGAAAAATCATATTTGGTTACTATTAATTTGGATGGGATAGACCGAGTGGGAATGATTCAGGATATATCTAAAGTGATATCTAGTGAATTATTAATAAATATGAGAGGCTTGTCTGTAGAAACTTATGATGGTATATTTGAAGGAAAAATAAAGGTTTACGTTTTTGACACGCAACACTTGGATATATTGATGACTAAATTGGAAGAAATTGAAGGTGTTTCGAGTGTTTCTAGAGCAGATGTGGAAGATATTTAATATTAGAATCCAAATATAAATTCAAAAGATGGTCAAAGGTATAAGACGAAAAAAAATTGTTATATTTTTAAATGCTGTTTTCTTTTTACTTTGTGTATTCTCTTTTAAAGAAATTATGGCACAAAATGATAGTTTGAAGCAGGAGCTTTTTGCAAAAAGAGAAATATTAAATACCAAAATATTTAGAGATGGCAAATTGATTTCACCATCAATTGTTAAAAAACTTTATTCTGAAAGTGGGTCAAGTAAATCAAATAAATTGTATAACAAGGCCAACTATTTTCTTTATCCGGGCCCTGCATTAGTAGCTGGAGGAATATATTTAGGATATGATGCTATAAAAGGTGTTTCTAAGCAGATATTAATTGATGGTACTATTTATAAATATAAAGAGCGTTCCATTTTTCAATTACTGGGAGGAATTGGTGTTTTTGCAGTTGGTGTTTGCTTAATCGAATATGCTAATGAATTTAAAGCTACTTCGGTAGAATTATATAATAGTGGTCTAAAGAAAGCCCAAAAAAAAGAAATAAGTTTTGGTCTTACTCCAAACAGAGGAGTAGGATTTACAGCTAAGTTTTAACAATTTTGAAAAATAGATTTTTTCTAAGACTAAAACGATTATTTTTGCATTTCAATAAAAAAGCTTTGAAGAGCTTATTACTTAATGGTACCGGAAAGTAACAAAAATTTTCAAGCTGCAAAGCAAATTTTTACTGCATATCTTGAAAACAAGACTTTAAGAAAAACTCCTGAAAGGTATGCCATTTTAGAGGAAATTTATAACCGTGGCGATCATTTTGATGTTGAAGATTTGTATATTTCTATGAAAAATAAGAAATATCAAGTTAGTAGAGCCACCGTATATAATACTTTAGACCTTTTAGTGGAGTGTGATTTAGTTACCAAGCATCAATTTGGTAAAAACTTAGCACAGTATGAAAAATCATATGGTTTTAAACAACACGACCACTTAATTTGTGTAGATTGTAATAAAGTTTTAGAGTTTTGTGACCCTCGTATTCAGACAATCCAAAACATGGTAGGAGAATTTTTAGGATTTGAAGTTATGCATCATTCCCTGATTTTTTATGGGAATTGCAAAAAAACTAATTGTGAAAACAGGTCAGAGGTTAATTAAATTGATAATAATTTTTAAAAATAAATAGTTTAATGATTGATATTTTATTGGGTTTACAATGGGGCGACGAAGGGAAAGGAAAAATTGTTGATGTTTTAGCTCCAGATTATAAAGTTGTGGCTAGGTTTCAAGGTGGTCCTAACGCAGGGCATACATTGGAGTTTGATGGGAAAAAGCATGTTTTACATCAAATACCGTCTGGGATTTTTAGAGATGATTGTGTAAATATTATAGGGAACGGGGTTGTATTAGATCCAATTATATTTAGAAAAGAGATAGTGGGATTGGCTAGTTATTCGATCAATTTTAAGAAAAATTTATTTATTTCAAAAAAAACAGCAATTATAATTCCAACCCATAGAATTTTAGACGCGGCTTATGAAAATGCAAAAGGCAAAGAAAAAATTGGCTCTACACTGAAAGGTATTGGGCCAACTTACTCTGATAAAATTGCAAGACAAGGACTTAGGCTTGGAGACATTCTATCTCCGAATTTTAAAGAAAAGTATCAAAAATTGGTTGTTACTCATAAACAAATATTAGCCAATTTTAAGCATGAGTACAATCTGGAAGAACTAGAGAAAGAATTTTTTGATGCAGTAGAATTCATAAAAGAATTTAATTTAGTAGACGGTGAATATTTAATTAATGAACAACTTTCAAATAATACTAAAATTTTAGCCGAAGGTGCTCAAGGTTCTTTATTAGATATTGATTTTGGTTCTTATCCATTTGTTACAAGTTCTAGCACTACTGCTGCAGGGGTATGTTCCGGCTTGGGAGTAGCTCCTTCTAAAATTGGGGAGGTTTATGGTATTTTCAAAGCATATTGCACAAGAGTGGGCTCTGGGCCGTTTCCTACAGAGCTTTTTGATGTAGATGGAGAAAAAATGCGAAAAGAAGGAAATGAGTTTGGAAGTACCACAGGCCGACCAAGAAGATGTGGATGGATGGATATTCCGGCTTTGAAATACTCCATAATGTTAAATGGAGTTACGCAATTGATAATGATGAAAGTTGATGTGTTAAACATTTTTGAAGAGATAAAAGTCTGTACGCACTATGAAATGCCCGATGGGACTTTAATAGATCAAATGCCTTTCGATATATGCGATATCGAATTAAAGCCAGTTTATTTTTCTTTTAAAGGTTGGGAAACCTCATTAAATGGAATTACAGATTTTGAAAACATGCCTGATCCATTAAAACAATATACTGCATATTTAGAAAGAGAAGTGGGTGTGCCCATAACATATGTATCAACTGGTCCTGATAGAAAAGCTACAATGAAGCGTACTTCAGTTTTATGAACCGACATTTAGCTAATTATTTGTTTTCTAACGAAACACTGTTTGTTTTATCTAAAAATAATTCAGAGGTTGTTGTTAGTGATAGTGTACAAAAAATACAAGAATCTCCCGCAATCTCAATCGAATCACATTCTGTTGCGGCTATAGGTTTACCTGCTCAAAATGAAACTATTCTGGAACTTAAAAAAACAGATTCTTTAGAAGATGTTGTTGTGATAGTGAATTCGATAAATTCTAATCAAAAAGATTTACTATTAAAAATTTTAAGCTCGGTCAAGCTTAGTTTTGAAAAAATTAGCTTAATTGATGTTTCATCAAGCACACTTAGTTTTTCAGAATCAATTAAAAAATCTAAGCATCCAATACTTCGCATAATTAGTTTTGGAGTAGATATGAGTAAAATAGGGTTAGAGGTTTCGGTTTTCCCTTACCAATTAAAAGTAGAAAAGAACCTAAGTTTTCTGTTAATTGATTCTCTTCAGATCATTAATGAAAATAAAAAGGATGAAAAAAAACTTCTTTGGGTTATTTTAAAACAAATTTTTCTGGTTTAGGAATAATTATCTAAAGGTATTTAAGAGGATGGAATAATTATTGGATTGGAAAACAGCACTTCTTTTTATTATTTATTTTCCATAATTTCCTCCCTTTAAATCAAATTTTAGCCCCTATTGATTATTGTTTTCTTTGTTTATTGCCAGTTATCGAAAAACTAACTCCACTTATCGAATTTGGTTTTGTTAGATTGGATTTGTAAAGTACATTGCTTCTAATAAAAATTAAAAGCTTTTCTGGATAGAATTTATAATGAACCTTTTACACCAGAAACCTTATATCTTGAGTAGTCTTTTTATATA
>JANNWE010000027.1:0-4037 GCA_031414675.1 Cytophagaceae bacterium | reverse complement strand
GGCGTTAGTTCCATTACTTTTCTAGCTACAGAAATAGGATTTTTTATGTGTTGAAGAAATGCTACGGCTCCACAGTTTGCTTTTTCGTCCATAATACAGGCATCTAAAGTAACTTTTCCATCTCTATCAGGATTTCCGCCTAGTCCTACGCAACAATTTATAGTATTTTCTATTGAATTTGCAGCTTTTTCAACAGCATCAATTGCTTTTCCATTTTGATTTTTTAGAATTTTCCATGCTTCAGCATTTACAGCAAGCCCGCTATCCCAAGTTGAAACCACAATAGGTTTTTTTATTATTTTTTGGTTTTTCCCAAATGATTGGAAGGATGAAAACACAGGTAAAGTAAGTAGAGATTTAAGTAGAAAATTTCTTCTTGATTTCATTGTTTTAAAAATTTAAGTTTAATAGATGAGGTCTTTCTTTTTCTAGTTTCAATATTAACTCTCCAAACAGCGTATTGGCCCAAGCAAACCATTTTCTTGTAAATTTTGAAGCATCTTCTTTGTCGAAGGATTCATGCATAAAACCTGTTTTGGCATGGGTATTTTTTAAATACCTAATTTGGTTTATTATTTCAGAATCCGAGGAGGATGTCATTGCTCTGATTATCAAGCTCATGGGCCAAATCTGATCAATCAAGGTATGTGGACTGCCAATTCCTTCCGCTGCTTTCCCTTTAAAAAAGTAAGGATTGTTTTCACTTACTACAAATCTTCGGGTATTTATATAAATGGGATCTTTATGGTTTACTAAACCTAAATAGGGTAAGCTAAGCAAATTGGGTACATTAGCATCGTCTTGTAACAAATGATTCCCAAAACCATCCACCTCCATAGCATATATTTTACCGTATTTTGGGTAGGCTACTATTCCAAATTTTTGAATACCTATTTCAACTTCCTTAGCCAAACTAGTACATGATTTGGCAAATTCTCTATTATCATATACTTTTTCAGCTATTTCTGATAATTGTTTAAGACTACCCACTGCAAAAAGATTAGATGGGATTAGAAATGGAAATACTGTTGCGTCGTCAGAGGGTCTGAAAACACTATGAATAAGTCCGTTAGGTTTAGTATGATTTCCAAATCCGTTGCCAGGTACAGTATCGGTTGACCAAGACGTGGTTCTTCCAAAACTATAGGGCCCTTTGTTTTCTAAACGTTGCTGTTCTTTAAAAGTCTTAACAATTAATTGAGCAGCTTTTAACCAATTGTCATCAAAAATATCTATTGTTTTTGTTTTTTTCCAATAATGATAAGCTAATCGAATGGTATAGCATAAAGAATCAATTTCCCACTTTCTTTCATGCAATTCAGGTTTCATTAAGGTGTGATCAGTTTTCCATTCGCTATTTCCTGGGCCATCGTTAAAGGCGTTGGCGTAAGGATCTATCAAAATACATTTAGTTTGGCGATTGATTACTCCCGCTATTAAATTTTTTAACTCTTTTGATTTATTCACCAAAGGTAGATAGGGCCAAACTTGTGCTGTACTATCTCTTAGCCACATGGCATGTATATCTCCGGTAATTACAAAAGTATCAGGGACTCCATTTCTTGAAGAAAAATATACAGTTGTGTCCAAAGTATTTGGAAAGCAATTTTCAAAAAGCCATGCTATTTCTTTGTCTTTAACTTTATTTTTTAATCTGTTAATAGTTTCTTCTACTATTGGGTCACTAAATTTTCTATTTTCTTTTTTTGTTCGAACATCAGGATATTTATCCTGTACAATAGTAGGTAATAATGCTAAATTTGAGAGCAAAAAAGCCGAATTTTGTACAAATTCCCTTCTTTTCATGCTACAGAATTATTTTTAAATAAACGGTATACCACAAATGCATTCATTCCTAAAATTTTGGCATTTTCACCTAAATTTGTAACTTCTATTTTTAAGTCTTCTTTAAAATCAGGCAAGCAATACTTATTTATAGCATGTTCTACAGGGTTTACTATTAATTTTCCAGCTTGAGACAACACGCCATCTACAACTATAATTTGAGGATTAAATAGATGTACAGCCACTGAAAGTCCTTTTCCAAGCTCTATGCCAATGTTGTAGATGATATCTATTGCAAATCCGTCCCCATTTTTAGCCGCTTCAATCACCATTTCTAGATTTATTTTATCTAATTGGTCTTTATATTTTGAAAGGCTTGAAACTTGACCATCTTTTAGCTTTTCTTTTATTCTTTTAAGCAAAGCAGAAGCAGAAGTTACTGTATCGAGGCACCCAATTTTTCCACAACTACACAGTTCCCCCTCTGGGTTTACTTGAATATGGCCTAACTCACCGGCGAATCCAGAGGCTCCATTAAAAATTTGACCATTTAATACTACTCCAAGTCCTACTCCCCAATCGACATTTATAGACAATACATGAGAAAGATTTTTTCCAAATCCATAAATAGACTCTCCATAAGCAGCAGATTTAGAGTCATTTAGTATGAAAACGTGCAATTTGAAAAACTCACTTATTTTTTTTCCTAGTGATTTGTTCTCGAGATTCAGATTTTTATAAGTGGTATTAAAGCCAGTTCTTTTGTTTACCAGGCCTGGAATTGTAACTCCTATTGCGATTATTTCTCTAGAAAATCCTCTTTGAATTTCTATAGTGTTAGAAATTATTTCAAAAAGATAATCAATAAAGTGAGAATCATCTTTGAGTTTTAAATCATAATTTTTAGTAAAAACTATTTCGTTTTTAAAGTTAATTACTAGCACTTTTGTATCGTGTGTAGTAATATCTAAAACTATGTTGTGTTTCAATAAAGGATTAATTGAATAAATAATGGGCCGCCTTCCTTGTTTTCCATTATTTATCTCTTCTCCAACCAGCCAGTTTTCTTCTACCAGTTCTTCTATTAAAGCGGCTAAAGTAGGAATACTTATAAACAGAGTTTCTGATAAATCAGCGATAGTCTTTTTTTCATTTTTGAAAAGTGTATTTAAAATGCTATTTTTCTGTTTTACTTTTTTTATTTCTACCGCCGATTCTTTTACTGATATTTCTTCTCCTATTTCATAAAAATTATCGCTCTGTTTCATTTCATACTTTTTAATGGATTTAACACATTACTCCAATTAACAAAAATAGTAAATTTGATGATGTTTTTTCAATTTCCTTTGAAATATTTAAAGAAAACTTATTTTTTATAAAAAAAATTATTAATTAATGAATTATTGATAAAATATTTTCAATTAATAATTGCTGTCATCCGACTAAATAAAATCTATTAGTATAATCACTTAAATATTAAGCCCTTATAGGGCTTTTGATTTGAAGGGGGTACTTTTTGGTACCAAGGTTAATCCGTTCGGATTTTCCCAAACGGGATTATTGATTATCAGATACTTAACATCTAAAAGTTTCTTTTTCTTAATTTAATCGGACACTAGCAATTATATTATTATTTTTCCAAATTAATAGATTGCTGAATTTTGTTGTTTACTATTTAAATTCTTAGGTACGAGTTTTTTGAAAATAAAAATAATGGGTTATTTTAATAGTTTTATATTTTTGAAAAGGTCCTTTTTCTTTAGCTTTATTTTAGGAAATTTCTTTTGTAACAAATTCTTTAATTTTCTTTGGTTTGAGTGCATGGTTTATTAAATAGAAATTATATAAGTGTTTAAAAAAAAACGAGGAAATTGAATAAATTCAATCGCCTCGTTATATTTTAAATAAATTGTATTAGCTTATTTTAAATCCCAAAAGATTTTAGTATCTAGCTTGTCGTTAGCTTTAACTGCACCATACGAGAGTCCATTAAAGTTTTGTTCTGCTCCTGGATAATACCATCTAATAGGTGGGGTTTTTTGATTATTAGAATTATCTACCCAGAACTTAAGATTAAGTGCATCTAATCGTCTGTTTTCCGACCAGTTTTCATAAGCCTGCACCACATTAAAATGAATCCATTTTTGTGTGGCTATCAAATTTATTTTAGCCGCTGCATTACTAGCTTTAGCCCAGTTTATCGCATCTTTTTGCAAGTAACTTGTAATTTCAGCTGGAGTTATGTCAGCAGG
>JANNWE010000026.1:0-17470 GCA_031414675.1 Cytophagaceae bacterium | reverse complement strand
AATCTGGTGAAAGTTTGACTCCTTTGGACATTGTGAAATTCACAGCGGGCTACGCAATGATGCTTTTGAAAAAATCATTGACAAATAAGAAAATAATAATTGGTAGAGACGCTAGGCCTTCAGGTCAAATGGTTTCTGATTTAGTTTCTGCTACTTTAGTTGGAATGGGTTTCGATGTAATTGATCTGGGTCTTTCCACCACACCTACTGTTGAAATAGCTGTGCCTTTGGAACAAGCTGCCGTAGGAATTATTCTTACAGCAAGCCACAACCCAATTCAATGGAACGCACTTAAATTACTTAATGAAAAGGGTGAATTTATTTCTGCCAATGAAGGTGAGGAGCTTTTGACAATAGTAAGTAATGAAGATTTTGATTTTGCTGAAGTAAAACATTTGGGAAAATATTCAAAAAATGATTCCTACTTACAAATTCATATTGATAACATTTTAGCTTTACCAGCCGTAAATAAGGAAATTATAAAAAATGCTAATTTCAAAATTGTTGTCGATGCTGTAAATTCTTCAGGGGGAATTGCTGTTCCAATGCTTTTAAGGGCTCTTGGTGTTGAAAATATAAAGGAACTTCATTGTGAGCCAACGGGATTTTTTGCTCATAATCCTGAACCTTTACCTGAAAACCTTAGAGACATTTCAAATGAAATGGCAAAAGGAGACTATGATTTAGGTATTGTTGTAGACCCGGACGTGGATAGGTTAGCATTTATATGTGAAGACGGAGAGCCTTTTGGAGAAGAATTTACTTTGGTTGCCATTGCAGATTATATCCTAAGCATTAATAAAAAGGCAAAACAAACTTCGGTTTCCAACCTTTCTTCTACAATGGCTTTAAAAGATATCACTGTGAAACATGGTGGAGAATATTTTTCGGCTGCAGTGGGTGAAGTGAACGTAGTTGAAAAAATGAAAGAGCATAAATCTATAATAGGAGGAGAAGGAAATGGTGGCATAATCTATCCAGAGCTTCATTATGGTCGTGATGCTTTAGTTGGAATTGCTCTTTTCCTAACTCATTTGGCTAAATTTGGCAAATCAGCCGGATTTTTAAGAAAGAGATATCCCGCATATTTTATAGCAAAAAAGAAGATAGAATTAAGCGATTCAATTAATGTAGATGATATTCTTTTAAAAATTCAGAAGAAGTACGTAAAATATGAGATTGACACCCGTGATGGAGTCAAAATTTATTTCGATAAAGAATGGGTACATTTAAGAAAATCAAATACTGAAGCTATTATAAGGATTTATGCAGAAACAGAATTTGAAACTAAATCTATAAATTTGGCAGATAAAATAATTAATGATATCAAAGAATTAATGGCAGGTTGATTTGATAGGGAAGTATAAAAAACTAAATTTGTACGAAAAATTTAAATATATACTATTAAATGCAGGATAATTATCCTGCCTTTTTTTTTAATATGTCGGAAATAGAACCCAAAACCTCGCCTATTGTGAGTGTACATTTACTTACCTACAACCATGCAAAATTCATCAGGCAATCGGTAGAGAGTGTGATAAATCAAAAAACTGATTTTGATTTTGAAATAATCATTGGAGATGATTGTTCTACAGACGGGACAAGAGAGATTGTAAAAGAATTAGAGGCCCAATATCCTACATTAATCAAAGTAGTTTCCGGAAAGACAAATGGGGGTCCACAACCCAACTCTATCCGAATATTGGAAAATTGTGCTGGTAAATACATGGCTGCTTTAGAAGGAGATGATTATTGGATTGACCCACTAAAACTACAGAAACAAGTAGATTTTATGGAGAATAATCCAGAATTTTCCGTTTGTTTTACAAATACTAGAGTGGAATTTTTTGAAGGGATAGAAGAGCCTTTCTTTTTAAATCAAAATTTAGTAAAAGACGTATTTACTTTGGATGATTTAATAGCTGAAAACGAAGTCTGGTTTATGGGAACTGCAACTTTGTTTTATAAAATGTCTGCAATCTTTCCAGTTGAACCTTGGTTCTACAAAACAAAAAGTGGGGATATTCCAATGATTATGCTAGCCGCAAGATTTGGTAAAATTAAGTATATACCAGAGGTGACTGCAGCATACAGAAGACATGCGGCAGGAGCTAGTAATACGGATTATAAGGATGACGCAGTTTTTTTAGAGAATAGGATTATGATGTATACAAATCTTGATAAAGATACAAATTTTAAATATCATTCAATTTTTAAAAGAAACTTAGGACATTGGTATTATTTACTATTGAATTCCAGGCAAAACCAAAATAAGTATTTCAAGAGATTGGTTATAGCATTAAAATATTTTCAATTAATGTTTCCAACTATTCCTAACATAAAAATAGTTTTAAGAGACCATTTGATCCCTCAAAATTTAATGAGACTAAGTAGAGTAATAAGAAGAAAATTAGGATTTATTAACTGAAATCTAAGACTATTTAAAATAGTTATTCCTATATTCTACCTTAGAAAATTAGGTCATTGATTTTCTTTTTAATGCCTTTATTAAAGCAAATATTCCAAACAAAACTACAGGAATGCTTAATATTTGACCCATGTTTAAAGTCATGCCGTCTTCAAATGATTCCTGATTTTCTTTCAAAAATTCATAAAAGAATCGTAATCCAAAAATCCAAATAAAGAAGATTGCCGTTAATGATCCTTGTGGAGTTTTTGCTCTCCATTTATTATATAGAAAGTATAATATTACAAAAAGAACAAAACATGAAAGAGACTCATAAAGTTGAGCTGGGTGTCTTGGTACTTGTTCGAATTCGAAATTTCTTTTGAATAAAACGCCCCATGGTTTGTCAGTGGCTTTTCCTACAATTTCAGAATTCATGAAATTGCCGAATCGAATGAATCCTCCACCAAGAGCCGAGACAATGACCATTCTATCTGTAAGCCAAAGGTAATCATACATTTTATGCCTACTTTTAAAAATAAAGAGGCCAACTAAAACACCCATTGCCGCACCATGACTAGCTAATCCGGAATACGGAGGCATTAACATTTCATAAATGAACAGTCCAGGATTTTCTCCAAAATGTTGACCTTCATAAAAAACATAGTGTCCTATTCTAGCCCCCAAAACTATTGAAATAATCATAGTCAATAGTAGTTTGTCCAAATCTTGCTCTGGTTTGTTTTCGAATTTGAAAACTTTAGCGATTATTTGAAAGCCTATTAAAAATCCTAAGGCAAATAATAAGCCATACCATCTTATTTCAAAACTACCAACTTTAAATATAGTGGGTGAAACATCCCAAATAATTTGTGCTAAAAACATAATATTTATTAAGAATTTACTTAATGAGAAGTAAAAATATCATTAAAGATTAAAACAAACTAAAATTATTATTAAAAAATATCTATTTTTGTATCAAAGCAAAGAAATTTCTTGAATATAAAGCAATCTTATTCTACTTATAGGGCTTTTAGCCTTCATTTTGTCCGACGATAGTTTGTATCGTCTGATAATTATTTTTTCTCATTTTCAATATTATTATTTTAATGAACTCCATAAAGATTGGAATCATAGGTGCGGCGGGGTACACAGGTGGTGAACTAATTAGAATTTTGATTCATCATCCCCATGTAGAAATTAAGTTTGTAAACTCTAAAAGCCAAGCAGGAAAGCCAGTTTATGAAACTCATACTGATTTAATTGGCGACACAGACTTATTGTTTACAAATCAATTACCATTTAATGAGGTAAATGCCATATTTCTTTGTTCGGGACATGGACAGTCTGAAAAATTTTTATCAGAAAACGAGATTCCAGCGCATGTAAAAATTATAGACTTAAGTACTGATTTTAGAGATGAATCCCAAGGCTTTGTTTATGGATTGCCTGAATTAAACAAAGAAGTTATAAAAGAGGCTCAAAAAATTGCTAATCCTGGCTGTTTTGCCACAGCAATTCAATTAGCTATTCTTCCACTAGCCCAAGCAAATCTAATTTCTGATGAAGTTCATGTAAGTGCCATCACTGGTTCAACGGGAGCTGGTCAAGCATTAAGTGCCACTACTCATTTTACGTGGAGAAATAACAATATGTCTATTTATAAAGCATTTACGCATCAACATTTAGCTGAAATACACCAAAGTTTAAAGCAGCTTCAAGGAGATTTTAATTTTGATATTAACTTCATACCTTATAGAGGCAATTTTACTAGAGGAATTATTGCCAATGTGTATACAAAATTTGAAGGGGATTTAGATTTGGCTGTTAGAATGTATAAGGATTATTATATTAACCATCCTTTTTGCATTGTTTCTGGATCAGAAATTGATTTAAAGCAGGTTGTAAATACGAATAAATGTATATTGTATTTGCAGAAAAATGGCGGGAATCTCTTAATAACTTCTATAATCGACAATTTAATAAAAGGGGCCTCAGGACAAGCAATTCAAAATCTTAATCTTATGTTTGGACTAGAAGAAACCAAAGGTTTGAAACTTAAAAGTGTAGCATTTTAATTTTTTTATTCATGATTTTATTTGACGTATATCCCATAAATAATATTGAACCTGTTAAAGCTTTAGGAAGTAAAATCTGGGACACAAATGGCCAAGAATACTTAGATCTTTATGGTGGACATGCTGTTATCTCTATTGGGCATTCGCATCCTCATTATGTAAAAAAACTTACTAAACAGCTAAAAAATCTTGGGTTTTATTCGAATTCAGTTAAAATTCCGTTGCAAGATCAGCTAGCAGAAAAGTTAGGAAAGCTTTCAGGATTAAATGATTACAGCTTATTTCTGGCAAATTCTGGAGCAGAGGCTAATGAAAACGCATTGAAATTAGCTTCATTTTCAAACGGAAGAACTAAAATTGTAGCGTTTACTAAGAGCTTTCATGGGCGAACTTCCGGAGCGGTGGCGATAACTGACAATCCAAGTATTAAAGCACCTATGAATTTTTCTGACCATGTACAATTTGTGCCTTTTAACGATATTGAAGAAACAAAGAAAGCCATTGATGAAAATACCTGTGCAGTTATAGTGGAGGGTATTCAAGGAGTTGGAGGAATTCAAGTTGCAAATTCTGAATTTTTGAGGACTATTCGAGCTTGTTGTGATAAAACTGGAGCAATTTTTATTCATGATTCAGTACAATGTGGTTACGGTCGCTCAGGAAAATTCTTTACGTTTCAATTTGCAAAGGTAAAACCTGATATTGTATCGGTGGCTAAAGGCATGGGAAATGGCTTCCCGATTGGAGGAATTTTAATTTCACCAAAATTTAAACCTAAACATGGAATGTTGGGTACCACATTTGGAGGAAATCATTTAGCTTGTGCGGCGGCCATTGCTGTACTAGATATAATTAAGAAAGAGAAGTTAATTCAAAATGCGGAAAAAATAGGGCATTATTTATTGACTGAATTGTCTAAATTTAAATCTATTAAAGAGCTTAGAGGCAAAGGACTCATGATTGGAATTGAAATGAAAGAATCAGTTAAGGAAATTAGAGATAGATTGCTTTTCGACGATCATATATTCACAGGTGTTGCGGGTACGAATACCATTCGGCTTTTACCAAGCTTAGCTTTGAAAAAAGAAGAAGCCGATGTGTTTTTGAAAGCTTTGAGTAAATATGTGGATTGAGCTATTTGAGTTTTAATTTTTTTTATTAAAATCCAATAGCATTTCCTCCATCCACTCTTAAAGATACCCCATTAACGTAGGCCGCTGCTGGTGAGGCTAAGAATACTGCTGCCCAACCGATGTCTTCTGGCTTTCCAAATTTGCCCATTGGAGTACGATTCAGAGCCTTATTCATTCTTTCAGGGTCGCTATTCATTGCGGTTTGCATCATTGCCGTTTCTATAAACCCCGGTGCAATGGCATTTACTCGTACATTATATTTTGACCAATCAACCGCCAAGGCTTTTGTAAGGCCCTCAATTCCACTTTTCGAAGCCGTATATGCGGGTACACGATCTATCCCATAATAGCCAGTCATTGAAGAAATCATTATTATAGATCCTTCTTTTCTTTTTATCATATCCTTTGCAACTTCTCTTGTAAGTGAAAAAACAGAATTAAGATTAGTTTGAATAATACGGTTAAACTCTTCATTTGTAACTTCCAAAGAAGGTTTTTTCATATTTACCCCTGCATTATTTATCAAAATATCAATTTTCCCATATTTGGTAATTAGGGTATCTACGAGTTCTTCTGTTTTTGATAAATCTGTTACATCATTTACGATATAATGGCATTTGGAACCTAAACTTTTTTGCGCCTCTTCTAGCATATTTTGCCTTCTACCAGTAATAATCACTTCAGCACCAGATAGTAATAAGCATTTTGCAATTTCGAATCCTATTCCCGATCCACCACCAGTTATTAACGCTATTTTTCCATCTAAAGAGAATGGATTTTCATTTTCAAACATACTATTAATAAATCATTTATTTTTATTTGCCAATTCTAAGGCTTGTGTTGTAATCTGGTATTTCAAAAGCATATTTGGTACTTCCCAATCGGGCAAATTATTCACTTTTTGATACTTTAAAAAACGTTCCATCACCTCTCCAAAGTGAGCTTCATGACCAGTTCTATATTTTTCAGGTATTTGAATCATCCATTCATTCCCAATTTTTGTTAGATTTAAGTCAGGAAACTTTTTCTGTATTTTTTCAAAAGCAAGTTTTAAGTCATTTTCTGGCAAAGAACAATTCTGAATATATAGTTGTGGAATATATTTTTCTTGCGGTCCTTGTCTAATTTCTAAATTCGCATTTATCCCTTTCATTATTGAATAATGAGTATCTCCTCCTTTTTCGGTACTATAATTCCATAAAACTCGAACTTTTGAATGAATATCTTTCAACTTAAAGTCTATCTCCCCATTTGCATAAACATTTAATGTATTTGGGTCTTTTAAATCTTTCATTAAGAAATCCGGAAAGGATGAAGCTCCTGTTATTGTCTTAAATTGTTCTAAAGTCATTTCCGTTGGCCAGCGTTTTGCTTTTAGTACTATACCATCTTTTAACGCCAAAGGGGTATCGGGAAAAGCTGCCCAATGCACTAAATCTACTAGATGTGTAGTGACATCTACGATACCTTCTCCTTGTTGGCGAGTGTCCATAAACCATTGAGGGCGAATTAGCGGTGCACCTGAAACATATTTATAAAAATGATGGACACTTTCTTCTATTATTGATGGGTCTTCTATCGTTCCTTTTTTAAGCGTTCCAAAAATTGCATTAATCATTGATAATTCTCTTTGGAGCAAAGTGGTAATCTCAGACCTTTCTGTCATGATATCATACAAAAGCACATCGTTTTTTTTAGCCTCTGTAAATGCTTTCTTTAAATTTTCAAAACCATGACTATCAATACACATTGGTTTATCAGCTAAAACATGTTTTCCTGCTTGGACTGTTTTTAAGATTGAGATTGTTTTTTTAGCATTATTTCCAGCCATTACCACTACATCACCACTTTTTTCTGCAATCATTTTTTCAAAAAAATCTTCCCCCTTGTAAACTTCTTCTTTCCATTTTGTAGGAGCGTCTTTTCTATTATTGTAAGCTGAGATTCGATCTAAATGCTGTATTAGGTCTGGGCCTGAGGGAGCATAGACTTTTACTATGGGATTTAAACCTTGAAGCATACTTTTTTGAACTAAAGCAGCATGAAAATGACCTGGATCTAGGGTTACAATTTTTACCGGGGGTTTTTCAAATTTCTTTAATTTGGTAATATCTAACATTTTATTTTTTCCGATTGCGTATTCTATTCCTCCCATAATATGTTTAACAAATAATGGTTCTTCAAAATCCTCGGCATTATGACCACCAGCGGTATAAAAAACTCTACCCCCTTCGAATTCTTGATACCAAGCGAATGGATAGTTTTGCGGATGTTTTTGAGATTTGAAAGTGGTTGAATCTAGAACTGCTAAAATATTTACCTTGTTTTTAAATGGTCCAAAATAGTACCATTCGTCCCATCTTTTCCAGTTTTCAGGTAAGTGTTTTGTGGATGGATGATCTTTATTTATGATTTTTATTACTCCATTTTGTTGTGGTGGATGGTATTCAAAGGTAGCACCTAGCATTTTATTAAACCACTTCCAATTTCGTTCAACACCAGATGAACAATGTATGCCAACCAATCCGCCACCGCTTCTTATATATCTTTGTAAGGCGGCTTCTTGATCTGCATCAAAAATATCTTGATTTGCACTAAGAAAAACCAAAGTACTATATTTTGCCAAATCATTATCGTTAAATAGTGAAGCATCTTCTGAAGCGTCAGATTGTATTCCAACTTCCTTACAATGTTTAGTTAAAGACTTTACCGCTGATTCAATTGAAGCGTGTCTATAGCCCCATAAAGCGTTTTTAGAAAATATTAATACACGTTTTTCTGGTCTAATTGTTTGACCAAAAATGGAAAGTGTGGTTAGAAAAAATAGAAATAAATATTTTATCATTTTATCGATTTTAAAGGAATACAAACCTATTAAAAAAATTGTTCTTGAAAAATTTCTTTCTTTTCAAATAATAATACTATTTTGACATAAATGGAAATTTTATCGGAAAATTGGGAAAAATTATAATTCTTTTTCAAAGGAAAAAATAATACTAATCCTTTAAAAGATTTCCTAAAAATGTATTTTTTAAAAAGAGAGCTATTAAAAAGAAAAGAATAGACCAATTGAGATAAATGTAATAATAATCACTTACATCTCTGATGCTTGTATCTTTAAACTTGGTTTTTTCTAAGGTATTTATTTGATTAAAAATTTGACTTAAGGTTTGATTATCTGCAGCTCTAAAAAACATTCCATTTGCACCTTTAGCAAGATTTTTTAAGGTTGCTTCATCTATTTTTTCTGTGCTATTATTTTTTCCGATAGCTATAGAGTAAATTCTAATTCCAAAGATTTTCGCCAATTCAAGAGCAATATTTGGATCGATTTCTCCTGTTGTATTATCACCATCACTTATTAAGATTACAACTTTAGATTTGCCTGGAACATCCCGAAGTTTATTAATGCATGATGCCAATGCTAATCCTATGGCAGTTCCTGAAGTTTTAATTAATGAAGTATTTAATCCAGTTAGCGTTTCTTTTAACATAGTATAGTCGGTGGTTAGCGGACTTAAAGTGGAGGTTTCTCCTGCAAATGCTACTAGAGCAATTCTATCATTATTTCTTCCAGAAATAAAATCTTTAGCTATATTTTTGGCTGCATCTAATCTATTTGGGTTTAGATCTTCAGCTAACATTGATTCTGAAATATCTATGCCTAAAGCAATGTCAATCCCTTCTGTATATTTTTCATTATTTATATTTTGTAATTGTGGACGTGCTATTGCCAATATTAATGCACTAATTCCAAGAACAAAAAATACAGGAATTAAATATCGAAGCCAATTAAAAAGGGAATATTGCGTTTCGATTTTACCTAAGGATAAAGTTAAGTATTTTTTACGTTGTGAAGTGAAAACCCACTTTAAGAAAAATAGTAGTGGAATTAAAGTGAACAAATAAAAATAATATGCATTGGCCCATTCAAATTTTTGAAGTGCAGAAAGCGAAAACCAATAAAATGAATACCATTCTTGCATTTTATTTATTAGGGTGGGCTTAAGTGTTAAGGAATGCATTTACCGCATTACGCACACTTCCATGATAAATTAGTAAAGATTTTGCCTCTTCATGCCCGATATTTAATTCAGAAATAACCATTCTTGTGCCTCTTTCTATTAATTTTTTATTACTTAGCTGCATATCCACCATGCTGTTTCCTTTTACTTTACCTATTTTTATCATGATGGTGGTTGAAATCATATTTAAAACAAGCTTTTGAGCAGTCCCTGATTTCATCCTAGTACTGCCTGTTACGTATTCGGGTCCAACTATGACTTCTATCGGAAATTGAGAAACTTTTGCTATTTCACTATTAGCATTGCAAACAATACACCCAGTTAATATTCCGTTTTTATTAGCTTCTTGTAAGCCTCCTACTACATAAGGCGTTCTTCCAGAGGCCGCAAGACCAATAAGTGAATCTTTATCATTAATATTAAAAGTTTGCAAATCTTTCCATGCCTGATGTTTATCATCCTCTGCATTTTCCACTGCTTTTCTTATTGCAGTATCACCTCCAGCAATAATTCCTACAATCATATCAAAAGGCACCCCATAAGTGGGAGGGCATTCAGAAGCATCTAAAATACCTAATCTTCCACTAGTTCCAGCTCCGATGTAAAAAAGGCGGCCTCCAATTTTAATACGCTTTACTATTTCTGAAACCAAAATTTCTATCTGTGGAATTATTTTTTCAACCGCTAATGGAACACTTTTATCTTCTTGGTTAATTCCATTTAATATTTCTAAAATATTTTTTTCTTCTAAATTGGTGTGGTTAGAACTTGCCTCAGAAACTAGACCATCTAGATTTATGCTATTATTCATTAAAAAATTTTCTATAATATTTATAAAACAAAGGTATAGTTTCTATACCCTTTAAAAAATTAAAGACTCCGAAATGTTCATTTGGGGAGTGAATTGAATCTGAATCTAGGCCAAAGCCTAAAAGAATAGACTTTAATCCCAACTCTTTTTCGAATAGTGCAACTATTGGAATACTTCCTCCGCCTCTTGTTGGAACAGGAGTTTTTTGATACCCTTCTTCTAATGCTTTAAAAGCGGCTTTATAGCCAATAGAATCTGTCGGAGTAACATAAGGCTGTCCTCCGTGATGTTTGTTTACCCGCACTTTTACAGAGGCTGGAGCTATAGCTTTAAAATGAGTAGTAAATAGCTCAGAAATTTCATCCCAATCTTGATCTGGTACTAATCTCATTGAAATCTTGGCAAATGCTTTTGAAGGCAAAACTGTTTTTGAACCCTCTCCAATATATCCCCCCCAAATGCCATTTACATCTAGTGTTGGACGGATGGAGGCTCTTTCTCTTGTCGTATATCCATTTTCTCCATTGACTTCTGCCACGTCTAAATCTTTTTTATAAGCTTCTAAATCAAATGGAGCCGCTTCTAATTCAGCTCTTTCTTCCACACTTAGTTCTTTGACTTTATCATAAAATCCTTTCACTGTTATTTTGCCATTTTCATCATGCAAAGAAGCAATCATTCGGGTCAGAACATTAACTGGGTTATCAATTGCTCCGCCATAAACTCCTGAATGCAAATCTTTGTTTGGCCCAGTTACTTCTACTTCCATATATGCCAAACCTCTTAGTCCAGTTTCAACAGATGGAATATCATTTGAGATAATAGATGTATCTGATATTAAAATAACGTCGGATTCCAGTTTTTCTTTATTGGCTTTTACAAAATCAGCCAAATGTTCGGAGCCAACTTCTTCCTCTCCTTCAAACATTATTTTAACATTACATACTAATGTATTGGTTGCTATCATACCTTCAATAGCTTTAATGTGCATATAGATTTGACCCTTGTCATCACAAGAGCCCCTAGCAAAAATTGCCCCTTCTGGATGTAAAAATGTAGTTTTAATTAATGGTTCAAAAGGAGGGCTGTCCCAAAGTTCTAGTGGGTCAGCAGGCTGCACATCATAATGGCCGTAAACTAGGATGGTTGGCCATGTTTTATCAATAATTTTTTCTGCAAAAACTATTGGATGACCATTGGTTTGAATAATTTCGGAAAAATCTAATCCGGCGGTTAGTAAGGCATTTTGTACAAATTTTGCCGCTGTTTGCATGTCGGCTATATTTTTTGAATTTGCGCTTATGGAAGGGATTCTTAAAAACTCGAATAGTTCATCTAAAAATCTTTGTTTGTTTGTATCAATATAATTTTTCATTATAATTTTTGTTGAGATTAAAATTTAAAAGCGTAAATATTAGTTTATAAAATCTTGTATAAAAAAACTTTTCTTTAATGATAGAATGCTTTTTTTAAATTTATAAAAAACTAAACATTTACCTATTATTAAATTATTTTTAATATAATTCAGGGAATTTGGAAGGGTAGGCTTCTCTCATTAAATTATAAACCGCGTCAAATATAGTTTCTGCATTGGGTTTTGAGAAATAATCTCCGTCAGAGCTGTAGGCAGGCCTATGTGCTTGTGCACTTACGGCCATTGGTTTTGAATCTAAATAGTGATAGGCATCTTGATTATCTAAAACTTGTTGCATCATATAGGCTGACCCACCTCCTGGCATATCTTCATCTGCAAAAATAACTCTATTGGTTTTTTTTATGGATTGAAGAATTATTTTATTTATATCAAACGGCAAAAGGGTTTGAACATCAATAACTTCAATTTCAATTCCAACATTTTGAAGGTCATGGGCCGCTTCCATTACAATTCTACACATTGAACCATAGGTAACTACCGTGACATGACTTCCGCTTTTAATAATTTCTGGAATTCCTAAAGGTTCACATATTTCAGCTAGATTGTCGGGCATCATTTCTTTTATACGATAACCATTTAAACATTCTATTACTAAAGCCGGATCGTCTCCTTTTAATAATGTGTTATAAAAACCAGCTGCTTTTACGAAATTTCTAGGAACAACAACGTGCATTCCTCTTAAAGAGTGAATTATGACCGCCATAGGGGAGCCAGAATGCCAAATGCCTTCTAATCTATGCCCTCTAGTTCTTATAATTAAAGGAGCCAATTGTTTGCCCTTTGTTCTATATCTAAGGCAAGCTAAATCGTCAGTGAGTGATGGCAAAGCATAATAAATATAGTCAAAATATTGTATTTCAACAATTGGCCTTAGGCCCCTCATTGCTGCACCAATTCCTTGCCCTATGATGGTAGCTTCTCTAATACCCGCGTCTGTAATTCTAAGATCACCATATTTTTCTTGTAGGCCTGCAAAACCTTGGTTTACATCTCCAATTTTCCCCACATCTTCTCCTAGAGCAAAAACTAAGGGGTTATTAGCAAAAGTATGGTCAAAAAATGTATTAATAATTTCTCGTCCATCTACCATCATACTTTTTTCAGAATAGATAGCTGAAATTGTATCAACTCGCAGAGGAGAACTTTCAAACTCGCTGTACAAATGGGAATTATAACGATCCGCATTTTTTAAAGTGAGGTTTTGAAGCAGCTTAGAAATTTCTTTTTTGTTCTTTTCTGAATTTGGAAACCTAGCAAGTTTTTTTAAGCTTTTTATTCCGTCTTTTTTATTTAAATTATTTAAATTAGAAAATTGCTTTTTTAATTCTACAATTTCTATAGAGTTTTTGTTTTTTTCTAAACATTCATTTATCAATTCTACTATTTGACTATTTTCTTGGTTTACCATATTTCTCATGGCATCCCAAGCATTTTTTCTAGCTAATTTGCAAAATTCATCTGCCTTTTTCTCGATTTCAACTAATTCACTTTCTTTGGCAAATCCATTTTCTAAAATCCATTTTCTAAATTTAGAATTACAGTCTTGCTCGTGTTCCCAATCCAACCTTTCTTTTGACTTGTATCTTTCATGTGATCCAGATGCAGAATGCCCTTGAGGCTGTGTAAGTTCATAAACATGAACTAAAACCGGAATATGCTCATCTCTAGCTATTATTGCGGCTTTTTGATAGGCTTTTATTAATTCAATATAATCCCAACCTTTAACTTTTATTATTTCAATACCATTGCCATCATTTATTTGGAAACCGGCTAAAGCATCAGAAATACTACTTTTAGTAGTTTGAAGTTCAATTGGTACAGAAATGCCATATCCATCGTCCCAAACAGAGACTACAATTGGGATTTGAAGGACCCCCGCGGCATTTATTGCTTCAAAAAACATTCCTTGGGAGGTAGAGGCATCGCCGATATTAGCAAAACACACTTCGTTCCCATTATTAGAAAACGTTGAAATTTCTTTTAAAGCTGGATTTTCTCTGTAAAGTTTTGAAGCATAGGCTAAACCAATGCTTCTCGGCATTTGTCCAGCAGTAGAAGAAACATCCATAACGTGGTTAAACATTTCTGTTTGATTCTTCCATTTCCCTTTCTCATCCACCCAATGATTTCCAAAATGTCCATTCATAGACCTTCCACCAGAAAAAACATCATGATTTAAATCTGCATGTGCATATAATTGGGAAAAAAACTGTTGCCACGTTAATTGGCCAGTTGCAGCTAGTAAAGTTTGATCACGATAATACCCAGAACGAAAATCTCCTTTTCTGAAAACTTTTGATAAAGCAATTTGGGCTAATTCTTTTCCATCGCCAAAAATTCCGAATTTGGCTTTGCCCATAAATACGTCTTTTCTGCCTAAAAGACTTGCTGACCTACTTTCACAAAGAAGCTTATAATCGTCCAAAACTTCTTGTTTTGTAACAATTATGTCAGAAGTTGTATAAAAACCAGTCAGAGTCTCATTCATTTAGGCTAAATCTATGTTAACAAAGCATTACAATTGTAATTAATTTGTTTCTTTCTTTAATAGAAAAATAGTTAGTAAGACAAATAATTATGTAAATTTAAGTTTAATTTTTTAAATCACAAGAAAATAGTATTTGAAATTGGTTTGTTAACGCATTGTTAAAAATTTTTACAATTAAAAGGAATGGTACTTTATTTGTATTCTATAAATCATAAAAAGTTTTAACAATTAATATTTACAAAAATGAAAAAAGTATTTTTTACACTTGTCAGTGTTTTAATGTTTGCTGCGGCTTCGCATGCTCAAGGTGTTTTAAAGTTTAATAAAGAAACACATGATTTTGGAAAGCTAACTGAAGGCCCATTGGCTACTTACAATTTTGAAGTTACGAATACTGGTACTGCCCCAGTGGTAATTACTAGCGCTCAGGCGTCTTGCGGTTGTACAACCCCAGAATGGTCAAAAGATCCAATCATGCCAGGTGGTAAAAGTGTAATTAAAGTTGGGTATAATACTTCAGGTCGTCCTGGTCCATTCAATAAAACCATTACTGTAATGAGTAATGCTGAAAATGCAACTACCATTTTGACAATTAAAGGTGATGTAACTGCAAAGCCAGCTGCTAAAGGTTCTGAATAAGAAGATTGAAACGATTTATATTAAGCCACTCAACAATTTGAGTGGCTTTTTTTGTGGTTATTAAGAATGTTGTTTTATATTTAAGCACCAAACCAATTCAAACATGACCATACTTTGTATTTGTACTTATTTTAAAGGGTCGGAATTTTTAAAAGCATCCAAGGCCGAAGGAAACCAAGTGCTTTTACTTACCAATAAAGCTTTAGAGCACAAACCTTGGCCTAGAGCTTCTATTGATGAATTTTTCTTTCTAGAAAATGTTGAAAACTCTTTCGAAACCTATAAAACAATTATTGAAGGCACAGCATTTATGATGCGTTCGAGAAAGATAGATTTAGTAGTAGCTTTAGATGATTTTGATGTTGAAAAAGCGGCATTAGTTAGAGAACATTTTAGAATTCCTGGGATGGGTCAAACAACAGCTCGTTATTTTAGAGATAAATTAGCTATGCGTGTACAAGCTGAGGATAATGGAATTCCAGTTCCAAAGTTTAGTGCTTTGTTTAACGACTTAGAAATTACAAATTTTCTACAAACTACCACTGCACCATGGCTTATTAAACCTCGATCAGAGGCTTCTGCAAGTGGCATAAAAAAAGTTTTTTCTTTGGATGAAGCTTGGCAAAATATTCATAACCTTGGAGATAATAGGCACAACTATTTAATAGAATGTTTTAAACCAGGAGATGTTTATCATGTAGATTCTTTAATTATTGATTCAAAAGTAATATTTGAAAGATGCAGTCAATATCTGAGCACACCCTTTGAAGTGGCACATGGAGGCGGTATTTTCAGGTCAGTCACCGTTGAGGATAAATCATTAGATGAAGAAGCACTTTCTTTAATAAACCATCAAGTGATGAAAGCCTTTGGAATGCGTTTTAGTGCTTCACATACGGAGGTAATAAAATGTCATGAAGACGGAAATTATTATTTTTTAGAAACTGCTTCGCGAGTAGGAGGTGCTAATTTAGCGGAAATGGTGGAGGCCTCATCGGGGGTGAACCTATGGAAGGAATGGGCAAAAATTGAAACTGCTGTAGCAGAGAATAAAAAATATAAATTGCCAAAAATTCAGAAGAAATATTCTGGTATTATTATTTCATTATCTAGTCATCAATGGCCAGAAATGGCTCCATTTAATGATCCTGAGATATGTTGGGTAATGAAGGAAGAATATCATGTAGGGCTAATAGTGGCTGATAAATCGAGAAAAAAAGTCATTGAGCTATTAGATAAATATGCACAATTGATTTATCAATTAGGTTATCATGCTTCTGCTCCAGCACCAGATAAACCTTTACATTAACTGAGGTAGTTAATTTTGCATATCTTGCATCATAAATTTAATTTGTTGGACAATAAGAAAGTTTTCTTAATTATAAATGAAGCCTTAGATTTAAAAATTTCTGAGCAAAAAAAGGCTGCAAATAACGCACAAGAATCAGCAAATCAAGAATCAAAAAGTTCGGCAGGAGATAAGTATGAGACGGGTAGGGCCATGGCACAAAACGACAAAGCCATGGTCGAAATTCAATTGTTGTCTTCTCAAAATGACAAAGCAATACTTTCCAATATAAACTTCGATCAAAAATTTGACACTGTAAGACTTGGTTGTATAGTTAAAACAACCATAGGCACATTTGTAATTGCCATCAGTGTCGGGAAAATAATTGTCGACGATGAATGTTTGATGGTGGTTTCGAGGGAATCGCCTATAGGAAAATTGATTTTAGGAAGAAAAGTTGGAGAGAAAACATCCTTTAATTCAAAGGAGATAACAATTTTAGAAATTTATTGAGTTTTAAATTTTGCTTCTAATTCAGGCTTAACAAAAATGTATCTTTTTATTCCTTCAAATTTCTTAATCCGAATGTAGTTCGTGCTTTTGTATCCTTCCGATACAAATTTTCTATTGTCTGCTACTTCTAAATCCATCTGGTAAAAACTAATTAAATCGTATTTTTGAGTATTTACGAGTTTGGCTAAGTCTGTTTTTGACACTTCCCAAGAAGTCTTAGTGTAGTTTGTTTTATAATAATTAAATCCAAAATAGTCGTTTGATAGTAAATTTAATTTTTTTCCATTGGCCATTTGAGCCATATATTTATAAAACCCCACATGGCTTGGCAATTTTATTCTGGAAGGATAATGGGCAATAACTCCCCAAAAATAACAGACAATAAATAAGACTAGTGTTATATTTTTTAGTTTTGGAGTCCGAAATTTTAAGCTCACAAACAAAAAAACCAGCAACAAAAAATAAAACGGCAAATGCAAAATAGTATAATGATAGCGAGGAAATACTAATAGTACAGCTACAAAAGTAGGCAGCATAAATACAGCTAAATATGGGAATTTCGGAGCATATCCCTTTAACATGTTCCAAAAATTCTGTAAACTTTGTTTAAAATCAATACCAATAAAAAGCAAAAAGCTAAAAATTGCGAAGGC
>JANNWE010000025.1:0-16182 GCA_031414675.1 Cytophagaceae bacterium | reverse complement strand
TACAAAAGGACATTTGGCCTGTTTCCGAAAAATTTAAAAACTATTGTAAAATTGTCTTCTAATGTGATGAAAATCGCTCTTTCATTTTCAAAAACCCCAATTTTTATTATTTCTTTATTGATAATTTCTGGCCAAAGATTCACTGAATTTTTTCTAGCTCTTGCATATTCAATAGGAAAATATAGACAAGAAAAAGAAGGTGTGGCCACACATTTAATAAAAAACTCTTCTTCTATATTTTCTAATCCAATGATAAGCTCATCTTTCTCTTGACTAAAACAAGAGCCTATTTTAAATCCAATTAATTTATGGTTTAATTCTTCGGAGAGTTTTTTTAGAAAATGAAAATTATTATGCATTATTATGTAAAATTTGAGCCAGAGCTCCTTCTTTTAGAGCAAAGTTTGAAATTTTAATAGACTGAATATTAAGGCTCTGTATTAAGTATTTAATAAGACAAGAAGCAACTACTATCATATCAACTCTCAACTCAATCATACCACCAATAGCCATACGTTCGGATCGATTTGCAAAAACTATTTGTTCGAAAGCACTCCAAAATTCAGAAATAGGATAGTCACATCCTGATTGATTTATTGGTGCCATTGTTCCAAAATTTTTGAAGTAGCTTATATCATTTAGTGTATCAAACGAACCAGAAGAACCAATTAAAACTTTTGGTTGATATTGATGAACAGCATTGGTAAGTGGCAATAATTTATCTAGAAAAAAACTGTTCATTTTATTGATTTCTGCCTCACTAATTCTATCAGTCTTCATAAACAATTCAATCAATCGAAATCCACCTATTTCGAAACTTTGTTTCCAAAGCAATTTTTCTTTATTGCAAATAATAAATTCAACACTTCCTCCTCCAATATCAACTATTAAAGCATTTTCTTTTATTTCAACTGCTTTTTTTACCCCCAAATAGATTAATTCTGCCTCTTTTTGACCATCTATTACTTGAATTTTTATATTTGTTTCTTTAAATACGGTATTTAAAAATTCTTCTTTGTTCAAGGCATTTCGGATTGCACTGGTGCCAAAGGCAAATATATTTTCTGGAGCTATTTTAAATTCAATAATTTTGCTTTTAAAAACTTTTAAAATTACTAAAGCTCTTTCTATCGCATCTTCTAAAATAATGTTTGAATTGATGCCTCCTTTTCCAATTTTGGCAGCTAGAGAACATTGGAAGAGATAATTTTCCTTATTAGCTATTAGTAAATGAAAAGTATTTGTACCAAGGTCTATAACTGCTACAGTCATGAAAGTTATTTTTTCACAAAGCTAAGAGAAAATTTAACTGTTTAGAAATTTTGCAGATAGCCTGAATGTGCCTTCATTGGTTTGATATTTTTCTTTCATCAATTGCTGTTTATTTATATTTACCAACATTCAATTTCATGGTTAAATTTTAAAATTGTAGAAATTTTGCATAAAAATATTTTTATTATTTAGAGTTTATTGAATTTATACCTACCTTTGCAGTCCGTAAAAAAAAGAAGGAGGTGTAAATTATGCTACATATTCAGATTAAAGAAAACGAATCGATAGACAAGGCTCTGAAGCGTTTTAAAAAGAAGTTTGAGAAAACAAGAGTATTAAAGGAGCTAAGAAGGCGTCAAGCTTTTGAAAAAGGTTCTGTTGCTCGTAGATTCGAAGTAATTCGTGCAGCGTACAAGCAAAAAACATACGGACACATTGACGATTAAAAGTTTTTGTTTCAAATAAATTTTCGACTAATTTTGTTAAAATTTTTTAGCAAAATTGGTCGATTTTTTTTTGTCCTATCTTAAAAATGAAAAAAGGCTCAGCAGCCATACTCTGAAAGCCTATTCTACCGATTTGCTACAAATCGAAAATTTTCTAAGCATTCAAGAAGTTAGTTTAAATTTGATTACTGCCACTTACAAAGATTTAAGAGCTTGGATAGCATTACTTTCAAATTCAGGATTAGAAAATAAAAGTATAAACAGAAAAATAGCAACTTTGCGATCATTTTATAAATGGTTGAGACTTAAAGAGAAAATAACTCAGGATCCTTCCCAACATCTAAAAGCATTAAAAACTCCTAAGTTACTTCCTGTTTATGTGGAAGAAAAACCATTAGAAGATCTTTTTGAATATATAAAATTTGGTTCGGATTTTAGCGGATTCAGAGACAAACTTATTTTTGAGCTATTGTATGGTACAGGCATTAGGCTTTCCGAATTAATAAGCTTAAAATCTAAAGATGTAGATAAAGTTGGAAAAAAAATCACTGTTTTGGGGAAAAGAGGCAAATATAGGGTGATTCCTATTTCAGATAGTGTTATTGATTTGATTGATACCTACGAAACTTCCAAAAAAACAAGTTTTGGAATGCTCCAATCTCTTCTTTTAGTAACAGACAAGGGAGATGAAATGTATCCTGTTTTTGTACAAAGAAAAGTTAAATACTATCTAGACTTTGTGACAACAATAACTAAGAAATCTCCTCATATTTTAAGACATAGTTTTGCCACACATTTGCTAAACAGAGGGGCTGATCTAAATGCTATAAAAGAGCTTTTAGGTCATTCAAGCTTGGGAGCAACACAAATTTATACTCATAATTCTATTTCTGAACTTAAAGAAATACACAAAAAGGCTCATCCAAAAGCTTAAATTAATATTTTATGAAATTTATTTCCTGCATTTTATTTTTGATTATTTTTTCATTTCAAAACAATTTCGCTCAAAACAGTACGGAAGTTACTAAATATAATGCTTCAGACGTTTTTAATCCTTTAACTAATTATTATCCATCAACAATTTATAGAAGTGCTTCTGGTATGCCTGGCCCTAATTATTGGCAAAATAAAGCAGATTACACTATAACTTGTGCTTTGAATAGTGATGAAAGTATGATTTCAGGGAAAGTTAGAATAGAATATACCAACAATTCTCCCGACGCTTTAGATTTTATCTGGTTACAACTAGACCAAAATAAATTTAATTCAGAATCTCGAGGAAACAAAACTACACCACCTTTTGTAGGAAGATATGGCGTTAAAAATTTTAAAGGTGGATATGAGATTTCAAATGTAAGGGTAGAAAAAATTACCAAAAAAACAAAAATTTTGAATGTATTAGATAAGTTTTTAGTAGAAGATACTAGGATGCAATTGAGACTTAAAGAAAATTTGAATTCTGGGGAAAAATTAAGTATCTCAATGGATTTTAATTTTAAAATTCCAAACAATGGATCCGATAGAATGGGGAAATTTTCAGCTAAAAATGGAACAGTTTTTCAATTAGCTCAATGGTATCCCAGAGTTTGTGTCTATGATGATATAACAGGTTGGAATACAAATCCTTATTTGGGTGGGGGCGAATTTTACTTAGAATATGGAGATATTGATTTCGAAATAGTGGTACCATCCAATCATATCGTGGTGGCTTCAGGACAATTGCAAAATCCCAAATCAGTATTAAATGCCAGTCAATTAAAAAATTTAGAAAAAGCCTATAATTCTGAAAAAACTATTGAAATTCATTCTCCAAAAGAGCCTGAAAAAGACTTCAAGGAAGTAAGTTCCACAAAAATTTGGAAGTTTCGTTGTGAAAATACGAGAGATGTGGCTTGGGCTAGTTCAGAAGCATTTGTTTGGGATGCTGCATTTGCCAAATTACCTAGCGGAAAAAAATGCTTAGTACAGTCAGTTTATCCTATAGAATATGGGGGGAAATTAGCATGGGGTAGGTCAACAGAATATGCCAAACATAGTATAGAATATTACTCAAAGACTTTAATGGAGTATCCTTATCCTGTGGCAACAAATGTAGCAGGCATTGTGAGTGGGATGGAATATCCAGGTATCGTGTTTTGTGGAGCTAGTGACACACAAGGAGATTTATTTGGAGTAACTGACCATGAATTTGGACATACATGGTTTCCAATGATAGTTGGATCTAATGAAAGAAAATATGCTTGGATGGACGAAGGATTTAATACGTATTTTAATGAACTTTCATTAAAGGAATTTAATAAAGGAGAATTTTATCAAGAGCAATTTGCTGACCAAAGAGCAGGTATTTTTTATAAAAATAAATCAATATTAAATTATGCAGATGCTATTTCAGAATCTGATTTAGGGATTTTGGCTTATTTTAAGCCAGCCATGGGTTTGGAAATGCTAAAAGAAGCAGTTATTGGAGAAGATCGTTTCAATTACGCCTTTAAACAGTATATTAAAAGGTGGGCTTTTAAACATCCAAGTCCATTTGATTTTTTTCATACCATAGAAAACGCCTCTGGGGAAGATTTGGGTTGGTTTTGGAAATCTTGGTTTTTTGAAAAATATAAAATTGATCAGGCTATTAAGTCTGTAAATTACAAAAACAATACTCCTGAAGAAGGAATTACTATCAGATTAGAAAACATGGAACAAATGCCTATGCCAGTGGAATTAGAGATTAAAGAAATAAGCGGTAAAATTTATGAAGTAAATCTACCAGTGGAAATTTGGCAAAAATCTGGTGAATGGATATTCGATTATCCTTCTAAACAGCCAATAGAATATGTTAAATTGAATCCAAGGAGAATATTACCTGACATAAATTTAAGGAATAATATCTGGAAAACTAATAATCGTTAAATTTTAAATATTTCTAACAGCTCATTTATTTCTGATTGACTATTAGTTTCTCCAATTTTATAATATGCAAAAGAAAGATTATTTAATATTCTGGCTACAATTTCTGAATTATTGCAAGCGATATAGAACTTTGGATCGCTTTCTATTTTCATTTGTTTAAGGTAATCATCAATATCTTTTTCGTAGAATACTTGACCTTTATTAAAGGCATTAATATAAAATTTGTGGCCTGGATAATCAAAAATCAAAACGAAAAGGTTGGGTAAATTGACACCGTAAATTGGCAAATTTAATTTTTCAGCTAATAAAATATATATACAAGCCAAGCCAACAGGGTTTCCTTTTTTGTCTTCTAAAACCAAGTTAAACATAGAATTTGAAGTAGAATGGAAATTCTTTACGTTAGATTCAAACTTAAAATCTTCGAAAATTACTTGATTTATTATTTTAACTATATCTTGTGGATGCATTTCCTGTTTAGTTCTTATATATATTTCAAGATAAATATTTTTTAAGATAGATTTTAGAGTTTCTATTTTTAAATCTGGAAATTGATAAGTTGCAATTAGCCAAAGTCCTTTTAATAAATTATTAGATTCTTCGCTTTTCCATGCAATCAAATCGGATTTAAGAGAAATAAATTTTAATTCATGGACTAAATCTCCGATATTCTGCTGTAATATTGGATTTAATACATTATTTTTCCACTCTGATTCTAGAACAGGAATAATATCTTTTCCTAAATCTTTTAATTTGGAAGAAACTATTGATACCACCTCATGGTCTGAGTCGTCTAATAAAGTTATCATTGCTTTTACCTGCTCGTGAATCATTGTTAATGTTTTCTTGGCACCAATATCTAAATGAATAAATTATAATCCAAACAAAATTTTTAAAAGATTAATCTAAATTGTAATTTTGTAAAAAAAGTAAAATATGAATATCCTTGTTACGGGAGGAGCTGGTTTTATTGGTTCGCATACAGTGGTAGAATTAGTTAACTCAGGATTTTCACCAATAATTGTAGATGATTTTAGTAATTCTGAACTTTCGGTATTAACTGGATTAAAAAATATTTTAGGAATTGAGGTACCATTTTATAAAGTTGATTGTAATGATTTTGAGGCATTAGAAAAAGTATTTATTGCTAATGATATACAAGGAGTTATTCATTTTGCAGCCTTTAAAGCAGTAGGGGAGTCTGTGGTGAACCCTTTAAAATATTATAGAAATAACCTAAATTCTTTGCTAACAGTTTTAGAATTAATGGAAAAATATAAAGTTCGAAATTTGGTTTTTTCTTCTTCTTGTACAGTTTATGGAGAACCTGACCAAATTCCAGTAACAGAACAAACCGTTCGGAAAAAGTCAGAATCTCCTTATGGAAACACCAAAACAATAGGAGAAGATATATTAGTTGATGCTACAAAAGCCGATAAGAATTTAAAAATTATTTCCCTTCGTTATTTTAATCCAATAGGTGCACATAAAACTGCCGAGATTGGGGAATTACCAAATGGTGTACCAAGTAATTTGGTGCCATTTATTACACAAACAGCGATTGGGAAAAGAGGGAAACTTATTGTTTTTGGAAATGATTATCAAACGCCGGACGGTTCAAATGTTCGTGATTTTATTCATGTGGTAGATTTAGCCAAGGCTCATGTTTCTGCATTACGACTTTTAGAAAAGACTAATGAAAGTTATTACGATGTTTTTAATATTGGAACGGGCAGAGGTAATTCCGTTTTAGAAGTAATATCTATTTTCGAAAAAGTTAACAATTTGAAACTAAATTATGAAATAGGTTTAAGAAGGGAGGGCGATGTAGAGAAAATTTATGGAGATGTTGCAAAAGCAAAAAATCTACTTAATTGGGAAGCCCAAGAAACATTGGAAGAAAGTTTAAAAGATGCATGGGCATGGGAATTAAAATTAAATAACAGAAATAATTAAATATGAGTTTTAAGAAAACAGTATTAATAACAGGGGGGGCTGGCTTTATTGGCTCTCACGTAGTAAGGCTATTTGTCAATAAATATTCTGATTATCAGATAGTTAATTTGGATAAACTAACCTATGCCGGAAACCTCCAAAATTTAAAAGATATTGAAAATGCATCAAACTATGTCTTCGAAAAAGGGGATATAGTAGAGGAAAGTTTTATTGATAATCTTTTTGAAAAATATAATTTTGATGGTGTAATCCATTTAGCCGCGGAGTCCCATGTGGATAGGTCTATTACGGATCCAATGGCTTTTGTTAGAACAAATGTGATTGGAACTTGTAATTTATTAAATGCAGCTAAAAATTCTTGGCAGGGAAATTACGAAGGGAAAAGATTTTATCATGTTTCAACGGATGAAGTATATGGGGAATTACACAATCCAGAAGAGTTTTTTGTTGAAACCACATCTTATGATCCGCGTTCACCATATTCAGCCTCTAAAGCCAGTTCCGACCATTTTGTAAGAGCTTATCATAATACTTATAAATTGCCAATTGTGGTTTCGAATTGTTCTAATAATTACGGGCCTAACCATTTTCCTGAAAAGCTTATACCTTTAATGATAAACAACATTAGAAATAAAAAGCCGCTTCCTGTTTATGGAAAAGGAGAAAATGTGAGAGATTGGCTTTTTGTTATAGATCACGCTAGGGCAATTGATATGATTTTTCATAATGGAAGAAATGGAGAGACCTATAACATTGGAGGAAACAATGAATGGAAAAACCTAGATCTTGTTTTTCTACTTTGCGATTTAATGGATCAAAAATTAGGAAATGAGACTGGAACCAGTAGGAATTTGATTACGTATGTTTCTGATAGGGCAGGTCATGATTTAAGATATGCAATAGATGCTAGCAAACTTATGAAAGAAATAGGATGGGAACCTTCCTTAACTTTTGAAATAGGATTAGCAAAAACAGTAGATTGGTATTTTGATAATTGGGAATGGATAGAAAATATAACTTCGGGTGAATATCAGAAGTATTATGTAGAAATGTACGATTCAAAATAAACTTAATTTTTTTAATTTTTTAATTATTTTTTATGAAAGGAATTATTTTGGCAGGTGGAAGCGGAACTCGTTTGCATCCGTTGACATTGGCAGTTAGTAAACAATTAATGCCAGTTTATGATAAACCAATGATCTATTATCCACTGTCAATTTTAATGTTAGCTGGAATAAAAGAAGTTCTTATTATTTCCACTCCTCATGATTTGCCTCACTTTAAAAAGCTTTTAGGTGACGGAAGTAGTTTAGGTTGTCAATTTCAATATGCCGAACAAGCAGTTCCAAATGGATTGGCCCAAGCTTTTGTAATTGGAGAAGAATTTATTGGTGAGGATAGCGTAGCATTGGTTTTAGGTGATAATATTTTTTATGGAAGTGGATTAAGTAAATTACTTCAATCTTGCGCAGAACCTCAAGGTGGGATGGTATTTGCTTATCTAGTCCAAGATCCAGAAAGATATGGCGTTGTTGAATTTGATGAAGATTTTAAAGCACTTTCCATAGAAGAAAAACCGGATAGTCCAAAAAGTAATTATGCTGTAACTGGTTTATACTTTTATGACAATCAAGTAGTTGAAATTGCCAAAAATATTGCTCCTTCGCCAAGAGGAGAATATGAAATAACAGATGTGAATAGAGTATATTTAGAAAGAGGGAAACTTAAAGTTGGAGTAATGAATAGGGGGACTGCATGGTTAGACACTGGTACTTTTAACTCATTGATGCAAGCTGGCCAATTTGTTCAAGTTATTGAAGAACGTCAAGGTTTAAAAATTGGATGTATTGAAGAAGTTGCTTATAGAATGGGATTTATAGATAAAGAGCAGCTCATAAAAATAGCCCAACCATTGGTAAAGTCAGGCTATGGTCAATATTTATTGAATCTAGTTAAATAATCTATTTTTTACCAGCCATCGTCAGCTTTTTTAGGCTTTGCGTTCGGGGTGGTGCCTTTTGCTTTTGATTTTAAATCTACTTTAGCTATTGGAGTAGGATTTGAAGATACGACATTTTCATTTTTTTCGATTCTGGAATAAACTCTACTTGCTATTTTCCATTCGCCATTTACTTTAAGCAAATTAAGTAAATCAATGATTTTTGAAGTAGGGTACTCTGTTTCTGTAATTGCAGTAGCGGCAGTTCCGGCATAGCTCCAAGAAACTACTTTTGTAGTTCTTTCCATTTTTTCATTAGGTTTAATCTTGCTAGCTAAAGCCTCAACAGACATTCCTGTTACGCCATTTTTACCAATTGATTTTTGAATAGCGTCTGTAAGAAATGCTTTTTTGAATCTGGAAACATCCCCAACAGTGCCTCCTTCCAGGTAGTCGTTTAAAGTATTAGCAATAAGGTCTTCATCTGATTGAGCATATGCAAAATTAGAAATGAATAAAAAGGTAAATAAAATTAGTAGGTTACGCATTTTTCTTATATTTAAATTTTATGCAATTTAAACGAAATTTTTAAATGAATATTTTTTGTGACTTTTTTTTTATCTATAGTCTAACATTTAACAAAAATAAATCTATTTTTGCTTAATCTTAATTTAAACAAATAACAAAACAAATACTACTATGGGATTAATGTCTTTTTTTAAAGGTGTAGGGGAAAAACTTTTTGGTAAAACTGAGAAAGAGGTCACTGAAGCTACTCCAGATTTAAAGGCTTCAGTTTTGCTGAAACATGTACAAGATTTAGGTTTAACCTTCAATGCTTTAACTGTAAAAGTAAACGGAGATACTGTTACAGTAGTTGGAGAGACGGATACACAATCTGAAGCTGAAAAAATTGCTTTGGCTGTAGGAAACGTAGAAGGAGTTGAGGCAGTTGATAATCAAATTGTTGTAGCTACTCCAACTCCAGAAGCCAGATATTATACCGTTGTAAAAGGTGATTGGCTTTCTAAAATTGCGAAAGAAATGTATGGAGATGCAAACAAATATCCGGTTATTTTTGAAGCTAATAAACCCATGTTAACTCATCCAGATAAAATTTATCCAGGTCAGGTTTTAAGAATTCCAGAATTATAATAATTAATTTTGCTTCTAAAATAAAAAAAAGACCAATCTTGGTCTTTTTTTTATTTTAAAATAGCCACTTTTATTCTTTTTAAGTCATTTTTTGTCTTAATCAATAGCATATAATTGCCATTTGGCAAATTGCCAATTTCAATCTTTCTTTCTAGTTCTTGATCGTGAAAACTCCATTTTTTTACTTTTAGACCCATAGGATTAATCAATTGTATTTTCTCAATGGTAGATTTATGGCTGGTAATCGTAATGCTATTTGCTGAGGAAGGATTTGGATAAACAATATATTCACTATTTTCAAATACTGGATTGGATAGTGGTATTCCAATTTCGATTAAAGCCGCCCCAACCACTATTCCACTGCCACAATCTGAGTTTACATAGTTTAAAACATAATTTGTTGTTTGTAATGGCTTTACTTTAATTAAATTTTCATTAATAGAAGTTTGAAATACGCCTAAATCTTGTATTTCAAATTTCCAAGGGCCATTTCCTTCTATGTTTACTTTTATGTTTGTTGAATCACCATATTTAATAAAAGTACTTCCTGAAATTTTGGCCACGACTGGGTCTTTAACAATAATTTCAACTTTCCTTTTTGCGCTCTCGCAATTGTTTTCGCTGGTTTGAGTTACATAATAATTGAATCTTCCATTTATTCTTGTATTTATTGGTATTCTATCGGTGTATATTAGGTCATCTTCAAAATAATACCATTTTATATTTTTCCCAACTGCGGCTAAGACTATTTCTTTAGAACCAAAACACAATTCGGTTGGAGTACTAATTTTTGGTGGTGCTGGTACATCAAACAACAAGAAATCAATGTTATTGCTATATTCACCAGGTAGAATGCCAACTATTCTAATTGAATATTTTTTTCCTGTTTGTATCTGTTGGGGCATCCTAAAACTAATTCTATTATCAATTATTGGAGGTGAAAGAGAAATGATGGAGGAGTTATCTTTAATTTGGATGGTATAGTAATTTTGATTCAAAGGATTTAATCCATCAATTTCCAGCTCAACAGGCAATGAAGCACAAAAGGTTTTTAAAGAATCGCCTAATATTTTTAATTCTGGTTTAAACACATTTATAAAAACACTAGGGGATATATCAAAAATTCCACAAGCATTAGTGACATTTGATACTGAATATAATTTGGAATGTTCTGGCTTAACAGTGTAAATCAAATTTTGACTTTTAATATCTTCATAGGTGAAATTATTCCAATCTGTAAAGCCCCATGGTCCGGAACCGCCAAAACTTATTTTCAAGTTTAACTCATCTCCTTCATTTATGTCTATTTTATTTGCAATGATTGCAGCAGTAGGCAAATTATTAATTTCAAAATTTTCACTAAATGGACTTTCAATTTCAGGAGATGAGGCTTTTAATAAAACTCTATAGTTTTCTCCAGAGGGAAAAGAATCATCAATTTTAAATTTTATTATATTGTTTGAAGTTCCTAGGATATCAATTGGCCTGAAACTTACACCTAATGAATTAGAGATTTCTATATTAAATTTATTAGTGTTGTCAAAGTTGCCGCTTTTTTCAAAAGTTAGACTTATTGTATCTCCCGAACAAAACACTTTTTTATTTAAAGATTTGATTGAAATAAAATTTTTATTTAAATTTTGAATTTTGTATTCTGCATTTGGGGAAAGTCTAATATTAAGGCCAGCCTCCATTTTTTGGTATTGGAATGGAGTAAAAGAATGCCCACATTTGTCATGGAATGACATATAATTATCTAGAGGTGGAGTATATGAGTCCCCATTTAAATCTAAAATAAAATCTGGAATTTTATCATTACATGGCATAGATACAATGGAGGGGATTTTTTCAAAGGGGTCTGCGGAAGTGTCACATATTTGATCACCAACCGTATTACAGTTTGCACCAATACCTCGAGTAACTAATTCTCTTTTGCTAAGGTCAGGGTTATTGCTATCTTGATAGGTATGGAGAAGGCCAAAATAATGTCCTAGTTCATGAATTAGTATTTTATTTTTTAAAAGACTAAAATCTTCAGAGCTATTATTTGAATAACTTAACAATATTGCATTACTGCCTTTACTTAAATTTGGTAGGCTCGTATATCCATTTAATAAGGTTAAATCTTGAAGCGTAATGGAATTAAAGAAATAGATATTTATTCCATCCGTTTCATCCCATTTTTTCCTCAATTCGGCCTCATCTTTAATTTGAAAATTAAAAAACTTATTATCGTAGATATTAGTGACTTTATTGTCTTTTATTACAAAAGAGATATTAATAGAAGAAAAAACTTTATTTATTTCATTTACTAATTCGTATACCTGACTTGAATTGAAAACTTCCGCTTGATTTGCATTATGTATTATTTTAGGCCGCAGAAAAATGGTATAATTTGAATTTATTCTTGCTTTTTGGTCGTTGTTTGTATTAATAAATGCTTGGAGGAGTTTTCTTTTTTCATTCTCAGTAGGTGGGGGTAACCCACACCAATTTTGGGCTTTGGTCTGAAAAATAAACAAAAGCAAAAAAAAAGATAGTATACTTTTTTGAAAAGAAAAAAACATATAAATACTCCTAACAAAATTCGAGCCTAATTCTATAGTTTGTTATTTTCAATTTAGGATTATTTATGGATAGAAAAAATATTATTATTTTTTGAATAACTATTTTTAATAATAAGTAATTAAAGTTTAATGAATTGTATTAAATATGTTTATACTCGCTTTTAAATGCTTTAAACTCATCATTTAAGATTTTTATTTTTTCCTCAAAACTATCTAGAATGCCCTTTTTTGCAGGTTTTTCTATTTCCATAGTTATTTCGTGAATTCGCATTAATCCAATAGTTCCTGAATTACCTTTTAGGGTATGAAGTTCTTTTTGGATAGTAATAACATCTTTATTATTGTAAGCATCTATTGTATTTGTTATTTGTTCTTGTGCTTCTTTCTCAAAGTCTTCAAAAACGGAATTCAACATTTCTTTTCCAACCATTTCTCTAAGACTATTGATCACATCAGAATCAAATCTGGGGATTTCATTTGGAATTTGATATTTATCTGTTGCATTTATTTTTGTATCAATTTTTGGTGTAGAGGTCTGGAATTTTATTTTATTTATTACTAAATCTTCTACCTTTTTTACTAAAATATTTGCTCTAATAGGTTTTGAAATATAATCATCTAAACCTTTAGAAAGAAAATTTTCTCTATCATTTTGCATTGAATATGCCGTCATCGCTACTACTTTTGGTAGGGTATTAGCGAATTGTTCTTTTAATTTTTGAGTGGTTTCTATTCCGTCCATCTCTGGCATTTGAATGTCCATCAGAATTAAATCAAAATCTTCATTTTTAGAATAAATTTCAATTGCCCTTTTCCCGGAATCCGCAGTCGTAACGAGGCAATTGGCTTTTTTTAATATTTCAGAAGCTACTTTTCTATTTACAGCGTTATCATCTACCAACAGTATCTTTGGTGAATAAGACTTAAAGTAATTGTTTAAAGAAATTTCTGGATTTAATTCAATATAGCTTTCAATTATTTTCAAATCTGAGCTTTCTGCTAAAATCGTAAACCAAAAATTACTGCCCTTTTTTTCCTCAGAGATTAATCCCATCTCACCGCCCATTTTTTTACATAATTCTTTTGAAATTACTAATCCTAAACCCGTTCCGCCAAATGATTTTTTGCTCGAAATATCTAATTGCTCAAAAGAATTAAATAGCTTTTTTTGATTTTCTTCAGAAATGCCAATTCCAGAATCTATAACTTCAAACTTCAATTGGTACTTTATCCCTTCTATTATTTGAGAAGAGATTTTAATATTTATTTCACCTTGAGGTGTAAATTTAATGGCATTGGATGTGAGATTAGAAAGAATTTGCAATAATCTAATTTGGTCTCCAACTATATATTGAGGGCAATTTTTGTTAATTTCGAATTTTAAAACGGAGTTTTTTTCATTGGCTTTTTGTTTAAATAAAGCTACTAAATTTTCAAGTGTGTCTTTCAAATCGAATGGTTTATGAGACAATTCCATTTTTCCCGCCTCTATTTTTGAAAGGTCTAAAATATCATTTAGGATGGTAAGCAGGGTTTCTGAAGATTTTTTTATAGTTTGTACGTAATCTTTTTGATTTTTTTCTAAAGGGGTTTCCACTAGCACATCAATCATGCCAATAATTCCGTTCATTGGAGTTCTGATTTCATGGCTCATATTAGCCAAAAATTGTTCTTTTACTTTTAAAGAATATTCAGCTTCTTCTTTAGCTATTTTTAATTCTTCAGCACTTTTTTTTAGTTCTGTGATATCTCTAGCTACTCCTTCTACTTCCACTGGAATACCTTTTGCATCTTTAATCATCCTAATATTTAGCATAAACTGCCTAAGAGTTTGGTCTTTTCTTTTTACAGTAATTCCGAAGTTTGAAATGTTTCCTGTTTTTAAAAGGCTTTTAATGTCTTGAGAAGAATCGCTAGCTTTTTCAAAAAATTTATCTACTTTTTGATTAATTACCTCTTCCACAGTGTATCCTGTATGAGTAAAAACAGAAGGTGAGATCATAATAATATTTCCAGCCAAATCTGTTCTATAATAAATATCTATAAATGATTCAATCGTATTCCTGAATTTTTCTTCGCTTTTTTGAATGTTTATAGATGCGTTTTTCTTTTCTGTGATATTCCTTGCAATGCCCGAAACTTCTTCAATTTCGCCATTTTCCGTACTTAATATTGGATTTAAGTAAAATTCAAACCAATTGTTTCCTCCGTCAATTTCCCCCCAATGCATTTCGAAATACTGAGGAATTCCTTTAAAAGCATAATTATATTTTTCTCTTAATTTGGGCCTATCTTCTGGTGCTATTAATTTCCAGCCTAACTTTTCGGTGCTTGTATTTATTTCAGGTGGAATCCCTAATTGGTTGAAAATAATGTTGTAATAATTTTTATTAAATGAGCTTAAATGTCTTTTTAGGTTAACTGTCCAAATATAATGTGAGCTGCTATCAAAAATTGCATTTAATCTAGCTGTTTGTAAGAGTAGATTTTCTTCGGCTTTTTTACGTTCCATTGCTATTGCAATTTGACCAGAAACGAATTCTAAAAGTTCTAGATCTCTACTCGAAAACTTGTTTTCATCTGAATAAGATTTGATGCCAATAATACCAATAGTTTTTTCATTTATTTTTAAAGGTACCATCATTTGAACGGCAGGCAAAATGGTGCCATATATAAAAAGTTTTTCTGTTTCTATGAGCCTTTCAAGGTCTATTTTGTTGAATATTAGAGGCTTATTTTGCAGCATTGAATATTCAATTAGACCATTACCTAGGTTTCTTCTTAAATAGTTTTTGTCTTTTTCATAATATTCGTCTACATGATATGGAAAGTAAATACTGTTGGCTTCAGGTTCATAAACCGCCACAAAAAAATTATTAGCATAAATAATTTTTTGAAGATTCTGTTGAACTTGAATTAAAAATTCATGGATATTTTTGGTATTTAAGTTGCTTTGGGCAATTGAATAGTAGAGGTTTTGGGCAGCTTCAGCTCTTCTCCTTTGGGTAATATCTCTTAAAATACATCGAAAAGAGGTGGGTTCCCCTTTTACAAATCTACAGTTTACATCACCTGAAAGATAAACTTTTTTCCTTTCTTTAGTGCGTATCACCAATAAAAATTCACTTTTAGGTACACCATTTTGAATCTGTTTAAAATCTTCTAAAATGGCTTCCTTGTGCTGCGGATGTAAAATATTATCAATCTTTAAAGTTTTAAGATCATTCCTATTGTAACCAATTGTTTCGATAAACGCATTGTTTACAAACATAAACTCTCCTTCAATAGACAGCATTAAAATAATTTCTGAAGTATTGTCTACAAAATCTTGGATTAAATCAAAGTTATCAAGTGTATGTTTGTCTGTATCTATATGCTTGAGTTTGTTCATCTGAAATTCAAAAAGGTAATTAATCTTAAATCTAATTAATTTATGCTTAATTTTGATAACGTTTTTTTTTATTGTTCATTTATTTAATAAAATTTTGCAGAAAGTAAGGGCTAAAAAACATCTAGGGCAGCATTTTTTAAACGATTTAAGTATTGCTAAGAAAATAGTTGATTATTATACTAATGAATTTAAAGATAAAAAAGTGCTTGAAATTGGACCTGGAATGGGCGTTTTAACCGCCTTTTTGTTGGAAAGAAAAGATGTAGAAACACATGTAATTGAAATCGATGTTGAGTCTGTAGCTTATTTAGAAAAGAACTATCCAGAATTAAAAAGTAATATACATGGAGGTGATTTTTTAAAGTTAAGTTTAGAGGAAATATTAACCTTAGAAAAGGGGGAAACAATGGGTATTATTGGAAATTTTCCTTACAATATTTCTTCTCAAATATTTTTTAAGGTGTTGGAATATAAAGATACTGTTTCAGAAGTGGTTTGTATGCTACAAAAGGAGGTAGGAGTGAGGATAGCCTCAAAACCTGGAAATAA
>JANNWE010000024.1:0-2446 GCA_031414675.1 Cytophagaceae bacterium | reverse complement strand
GTAAAAAAGCAAAACCAACACTTCTGCCAATTGGGACCGCACAATCGGCAATAACTTTATTTTTTGGTTCTAATGATAAACCATTAGCCAAATTAGTGATGTCGATTTCGGGCTATTCATTTGCTAAGAGCATCGTTGAATATTGCTAAGGTACCATTTATCATTTCCAATAAAGTAGTACTAGTAAACTGTTTTAACAAATCTTATTGCATATTAAAGATCCAGATATTGATTTTAAGTTTGAACTTATAAAAATTCCTAACAGAAAAAAATCTGAAAATGCATTTGTGAATAAATAATTTCTGGCATCCAAGAAAGAAAATCCTAGGCTCAAGAATTAAATGTGATAACAGTTCAGATTTCTTTCGAAATATCTCAACAGAGTTTTCAACGAAGAGCATAGGATAGATAAACTACAAGAAAATAATAAAGCTATAAGCGACTTGGGAAGCTTTTAAATTAACAAATTTAAATTTTCAAATACTTTCAGATAAAAGATTTAAATTCAAAAAACTAATTAAATTAATTTTCGAATCGGATTAAGAAAAAACTAAGCCTTAATTCTTTTGTCCCTCTGGCCTAGATCCACCACCCTCAGGTCTTGGCCGTGCTCCTTGTGGCTTGGGGCCATCATGAGTAGGTTCTTTCATTTCGTTATGGCAAGAAATACAACCCATAGTAACGGGTTGTCTAAAACCTTTCATATTGGCTAAAAGCTCCCGATTCAGCAAATCATTCATTACAATCATTTCACGTGTTCTTAAATGATTTCGGCTCTTCTCAGATGCCCAATCGTTTACTTCATGACAAAATTTACATGTTACTCCTAGTGCATGACCCCAGCCGTTCATAATGCTCAAAACCTGTTCTGTTGATTTTCCTTTTAACGATTTAATATTTTTAAAAACCGAATCTGCTGGTAATGTTTCCTTGCCTTTCAATGACTCCTTAAGGATAGCAATTTGTTTTTCACGGTCAGCCATTAAGGTGTCTTTCCATATTTTATTTTGCGTATTTTCTTCGTTTGAACCTTTATTTACGGAAACAAAAGAGGCAATACCAAACAAAAGAATTGAGATTGGAACGAGGATTTTCATAGATTGAATAGTTTTAGGTAAATAACAATGATGCAATTTAAAAAAAAATCGGGATTTTGATTTAGAAAGATAAATTGTTTTTAGATCATTTCAAATAGAAATAAGCTTTGAACTTTTCAACCTGAAAGTCCATTTTTTATTGGAAAGGAAATAAATATTAGTACCTTCAAAAAAAGAATTTAATCATGCCGTTTATAAAATGACTTGATTAAAATATATGGTTAAGGCCGGAAAATCTTCTTTTAATAAAGTATCCAAAATCATTAGTTTTTTTTTGTCAGTAAAATCAATACCACAAAAGGATGTTCTTAATTTTTAAAGATTAGGGGTATATCAGAAGAAACTTAACATTATTGCACCAAAAAACGCATTGTACCTGAAAGTATTAAATAAATTTACAATTACATACTAAGGATAAGTTCTTTGATTTACGAAATCCCAACCGATAGTTTTCGTTATTTTTCCACCTGGCGATTTGTAAAAGTACAAAAACCTATCATATAAAACAGTTATCCTAATGAATGGATAATTATCACCAATATTATCATTATAACTAGTTATCCTAACGTTCTCAAATTGATAAAATAAAACTGGTTTGGGTGTGCTACCAGCAGGAAATTCAGCAACTGCAATTTCAAATTTAGTTATAGCAGAACCATTATATAGTTGCGTATGAATGTATGGGCCTGAATTACTTGCAGATAAAACCAATTCTAACTGTCCATGGTCTGAAGCAGAACTCTGTGAATTATTAAATTCTCTTTTAAAATCGAAGTTTAAAGATTCAATCTTGATAAAATTTAAAAAATTTACTTGGAGAGATCGGTCTGAGTCATGGATAAAACTGAATTCATCTTTCAGATAAAGTTGACCATAAGAAGAATTCAAAAATAGGATGCAAGTCCCAAATACGAATGCGATTTTTTTCATTCTAATTAGATTAAAAAGTATTAGATTTATTGCTATAATTCCAGGTAAAAATTGCTGTAGTGATAAGAGTAGTTCCTGTTTGTGAATCAATTACTGCTTGAGTCTCTCTAATTACATTATATCTTAATCTAACAGAATAATTTGGCTGGTTGTCCAAACTCCAATTTGTTTTAATGGATGAAACCACTACGCCTTTTAATTCTATTTTTTTTATCCATCTTACTTCTGCATTAGGACTACGAACACCTACCCAAATAACGAAAATATCTGAAAGAATCCCATCAAATTGTCGTTGAAAAATTGAAGGTGGAAAACTACCGGAATTAATTTCGAGCTCTAATTCAGCATAATTCTGATATCCTAAATCATTATTTGTGCTTGCACTAACTGGGCGGCCATCTCCAAAAGTAAAATCGCTA
>JANNWE010000023.1:0-6594 GCA_031414675.1 Cytophagaceae bacterium | reverse complement strand
TTGGTGTTCATGTTGTAATCAAATGTAGAATTCGGGGTAGTAAGAGAAGTGTATCCAAATCTAAGAATATCTGTATTAAATTCAGGATTGGTACCAAAGTGAGCATCATAAGTGGCTTCACCAAAATCTAGAAAATGTTCTCTTTTCGTTATTTGATCAATAATTCTTAAATTAATTAGGCCTTCTTTCCTTTCTTGAATTACTAAATGGTTTTTAAAAACTTCAAGCCCCTCTAAGTACACTTCTTTTCTGTGAGGAATTTTTGTTTTCCAATTGTTTATATCATCAACTAAATTTTCGTTTACTTCCATCAATTGATAATTAACAGCGTTTTGATGATTTGTACGAATATAAAAAGTGTTTTTGTAATGCTCTATGTAATATTCCAGACCTTTTTTTCTAGGATAAATTATTTTAAAATTCGACAAAGGCTGATTCGCATCCAAAATTTGAAATTCAGTAGAAACCCCATTTTGACCTGAGTAAATTGCAATGTATTTTTTAGATTTCATTCTACCCAATCCCATATAAAACTGGTTGTCTTTTTCTTGATAAACTAAAACGTCAGTTTTGGAGTCTGTACCAAGGATATGTCTAAAAACTTTATCTCCTAAAAGTGTTTGCTGATCTCTAATAATATAAAAAATAGTTTTATTATCAGCTGCCCAAGCATAGCTTCCGCCTTCCGTTAAATCTATTTTATCGGTTAATAATTCCCCGGTTATTAAATTTTTGAATTGCAAAATGTAGTTTCTTCTACTAATTGTATCGGTGCCAAATGCTAATATTTGCTCGTTATCTGAAACTTCAAAGCCGCCAATATTAAAGTAATTGTGTCCTTTTGCCATTTCATTTCCATTTAAAAGAATTTCTTCCTTTCCATCTAAACTTTTATTTTTTCGGCAATAAATTGGATATTCTCCGCCTTCCACATACTTAGAATAGTAAAAATAATTTCCCTCTTTATAGGGCACTGATTCATCTTGTTCCTTTATTCGTGCTTTCATTTCTTCAAAAAGACTATTTTGAAAGTTTTTTACCGGACTCATTACTTTGGCTAAATAGTCATTTTCTTGAGTTAGATAATCAATTACTTCCTTATTTTCTCTTTCTTTTAGCCAATAATAATCGTCTATTCTTGTAAGATTGTGAATAATTAATGGATGAGGTTTCTTAACTGCTATTGGTGCAGAAAGACCATCCAGACTCATTTTTTGTGAAAATGCCATAGATACTATAAAAATTAGAAATAAAATTAAAGATGCTTTTTTCAATTGAAGAAAGATTGTTAACCACAAATAAAATAAAATATTCTATATTTATGCTTTAATTTTTAAAATTAGTTTTTTTAAATCTTAATCATAAAAAATCCTATTTAATTGTCAAATTATAACCTTAATATCTTAAGATTTTATGATACAGCGTTTTCTTTATTCATTCCTAATTTGTGGATTTTTGTTATTTCCTTCTTTTATTTCTAAAAATGATGACTTAGAGAACGTTTTTAAACAAATAAACGAAGATGTGTTAAATAATGGCTTGGCCTACGAAAAGTTGGGAGAGGCTACTTCAACAATAGGTCATAGATTAACTGGAAGTGAAAACGGAAAAAAAGCAGAAGAGTATGCATTGGCTTTTTACAAAAAATTTGGATACAGCGATGCAAAATATCTGCCTTTTGTGGTAGAATCGTGGAGTAGAGATACTGTGAGTTTAAGTCTAGTGCCAGAAAAAAGTGATAATTTCGTAGATTATCAGGTGGTTGCATTAGCTCATTCCCCCGTTTCCTCTCATATTTCTGCCAAAATTGTGGATTGTGGAGATGGCTTAGAAGAAGATTTTGAAAAAGTTAAAGATCAAGTTAAAGGCAAAGTGGCTTTGTTTAACATTAACATCCAAAATGAATCCAATAAAGGCAAAAAGAACCTTCATAGATCTGAAAAAACCGCTTTGGCTATTCAATTTGGTGCTGCTGGAGTAATAATTGCCAATTCAGTAGAAGGACAAGTTTTGCTAACTGGAACAGCTTCTGTAACTGGAGAATTAATACCGATTCCTGCCGTTTGTGTTTCCGTTGAATCAGGCAAAAGTATGCGGAAATGGATAAGAGATGAAAAAAACATTTTGGCTGTAATCGACATGCGAAATTTTAGCAGGCCAATAAAAGCCAGAAATGTAATAGCTACTCATTTAGGTTCATCTAAAAAATTGAAAGAAGAAAAAATTGTAATAGGCGGTCATTTAGATTCTTGGGATTTAGCAACTGGAGCAATGGACAATGGCATTGGTTCATTCACTGTTTTAGATGTAGCTAGAGTTTTTAAGAAATTAAAACTTAAAACCAAAAGAACTATTGAATTTACCATGTTTATGGGGGAAGAACAAGGGCTTTTAGGATCCAGGGCAATGGTTAAAAATTATTTGGAATCTAACACTATCAATAATGTAAAATTGATGATGAACTTAGATATGGTAAACAATGCTATGGGATTTAACGCCATGGGAAGCGAAGGATTGAAACTAAAAATGGATGAAATTGGTGAGATCATTAAGAAGATAGATCCTATTTATCAAAATGCTAATAGGAATTCAGCAGGCTTACACAGTGACCATCAGCCATTTATGTTACAAGGAGTACCTGTTTGTTCTCCTTCTGGAAGTTTTCCAGTAAAAGCCTACAATTGTTATCATGCCAATTGTGATAGATTTGACCTAATTAACAAAGATCAACTCAATAACAATGTTCGATTTACAGCAATGATGCTGTATGCTTTGGCAAATCTAGAGGAACTTCCTGCAAAAAAATTAAACGACGAAGAAACTAAAGCATTTTTAATAAAACAGAACTTAAAAAACGAGCTGGTCATAGGAAAAGACTGGCGATGGGGTTTATAAATAAAAAACTATGTTATCCACCACATTTGGTGCCGCAGTTTATGGAGTAAGTGCGGCCTTAATTACAGTAGAAGTAAGCGTATTAAAAGGAGGTTTTGGTTTAAGTGTAGTAGGTTTACCTGACAATGCCGTCCGAGAAAGTTTACAAAGAATTGACGCAGCTTTAAAAAATGGGGGTTTTGATCTCTCAAGGTACAAAACTATTGTAAATTTGGCGCCTGCCGATATACGAAAAGAAGGTTCTTCTTATGATTTACCCATAGCTTTATGCCTTCTTTCCTCTGGTGGAAACATACACTATGAAAAAGATTTAAAAGACTATGTGATTTTAGGAGAGTTGGCCTTAGATGGCAAATTGAGGCCTATTAAAGGTGTTTTACCCATTGCGATTGAGGCTCGAGCCAATAAATGCAAAGGTTTTATTTTACCCAAAGAAAATGCACTAGAGGCTTCTATTGTGAATAACCTCAATGTAATTCCAGTAGAAACACTCAAAGAAGCGGTAGATTTTTTGACGGGAGAAATGGACATAAATCCCTTAATAACTGACACGAGGGATATATTTTACCACACCATCAATGAATATGAAGCGGATTTCTCGCATGTGCAAGGTCAGGAAAATATAAAGAGAGCCTTAGAAATTGCTGCAGCAGGTGGCCACAATGCTATCATGATTGGGCCTCCAGGAGCGGGTAAAACCATGTTAGCCAAAAGATTGCCTTCCATTTTACCTCCATTAACTTTAATGGAAGCATTAGAAACCACAAAGATTCATTCGGTGGCTGGCAAATTGGATGGAGCATCCTCTTTGATATCTAGAAGACCATTTCGAAATCCGCATCATACCATTTCTGATGCAGCATTGGTAGGAGGAGGGAGTTTTCCACAACCTGGAGAAATATCTTTAGCGCATAATGGAGTTTTGTTTCTAGATGAATTGCCCGAGTTTAAACGTACTGTTTTAGAAGTCATGCGTCAGCCTTTAGAAGAGCGGAAAGTGGTGATTTCAAGAACGCGATTAGCTGTAGAGTTTCCATCCAGTTTTATGTTAATTGCGAGTATGAATCCCTGTCCTTGTGGCTTTTATAATCATCCTGATAAAGATTGTACTTGCCCACCTGGTGCCGTGGAGAAATATTTAAATAAGATTTCTGGCCCTCTTTTAGATAGGATTGACTTGCATGTAGAAGTAACGCCAGTAAGTTTTGACGAAATATCTTCCACAAGAAAAAATGAAACTTCCTCAGAAATTCGAGAGCGTGTGGTAAAAGCCCGACAAATTCAAATAGATAGATTTAAAGATTTTGACGAGATACATTCAAATGCTATGATGCCCGCCGAAATGGTTAAGAAATTATGTGAAATTGGAGAGCCTGGAAAAGCACTTTTGAAAAAAGCTATGGAGCGATTAGGTCTCTCCGCCCGTGCTTATGATAGAATATTAAAAGTTTCCCGTACAATAGCCGACTTGGCTGGGACAGAAGAAATTAAGATTGAACACTTAGCGGAAGCCATACAATACCGTAGTTTAGATAGAGAAAATTGGGCTGGATGAAGAAACAAAGGATGCAAATTGAATTATTTTTACAATAATTTCATTAAGATTTAATACGGTAAATTATACTTTAAGAAAAATTAATGGAAATCAGACCTTTAAGTTCATATCAAAAATTCGTGATGGCCCTATTGGCTATTACTCAGTTTACTGTTGTTTTGGATTTTATGGTCATGTCTCCTTTGGGTGATATTTTGATGAAGTCATTAACAATCAATCCAACAAAATTCGGGATAGCAGTTTCAAGTTATGCGTTTAGTGCTGGATTTTCCGGCTTACTGGCTGCTGGTTTTGCCGATAAATTTGATAGGAAAAAACTTTTGGTTTTTTTTTACGCTGGTTTTATCGTCGGTACTTTTTTATGTGGTATAGCCGAAACATACGAAACCTTGGTAGCAGCCAGAATATTTACTGGTATTTTTGGTGGCGTAATGGGTTCCATAAGTATGGCTATTGTTACTGATTTGTTTGAATTAAATCAAAGAGGAAGAGTGTTGGGAGTAGTTCAAATGGGTTTTGCTGCAAGCCAAGTTTTAGGCATTCCTGTAGGTTTATACTTTGCAAATCTTTGGGGTTGGCACGCTCCGTTCATGATGATTGTGATTTTGTCCATTGTAATGTTTCTAATTTTAATTTTCAAGTTAAAACCCGTAACTGCTCATTTATCAGAGAAAAATGAAAGAAATGTTTTGGCTCATTTTCGTCATGTTTTACTTTTAAAAAACTATAGAATCGCTTTTCTTTCAACGGCCCTCCTTTCGATTGGAGGGTATCTAATGATGCCTTTTGGAAGTGCCTTTGCTGTAAATAATTTGAAAGTTTCTCAAGAGCAGCTACCAATTATTTTTATGTTTACGGGCTTTTCATCTTTAATTGTCATGCCAATAGTAGGAAGACTCAGCGATAGATATAATAAATTTAAGATTTTCACTTATGGATCTATCTGGGCTATGCTTTTTATTTTGATTTATACCAATCTTGGGCCTACTCCACTCTGGATAATTGTTCCTTTAAACATTCTTTTATTTATGGGCATCATGTCAAGGATGATTCCAGCCACTACCCTCACTTCAGCCATTCCCAACATGCAAGATAGGGGTGCTTTTATGAGTATTAATTCGTCTTTACAGCAGATTGCTGGTGGCTTGGCTACGCTTATTGCAGGTTTTATTATTGTTCAAAAAGATAAAAATAGTCCATTAGAGCATTATCCTATTTTAGGTAGTATTGGGGCTATTGTGATGATAATAGCCATTTGGTTTATTTATCGAGTGTATAGAATTGTGGAAGAAAAGAAATAAAAACAGCCCAACCCATAGTAATTAATTGGGCTGTATTATAATTGTCCTTATTTAAATTTTGATTTGCCCAAGTCCAAAAATTGAATGAATTCATCCATTGAAACATAGCCAATTGGATCTACTAGTTTTTCACCATTTGGTTTTACAATCACATACAAGGGCTGAGCATTATTATTATATTTAGTTATTTCCAAATCCATGTTTTTATCACCAACCGTTGTTTTTAGTTCGTCATCGTAAGTAGAGGTATAATGTTTTTCTTTTGGTAATTCTTTTTTGTCATCCACATAGAGCGACGCAATCACAAAATCGTCTTGCAATCTCTTCAAAACCTCTGGTTTCGACCACACGTTTTCTTCCATTTTTCGGCAGTTGGCACAAGCATAACCCGTAAAGTCAATTAAAACAGGTTTATTTATTTCTTTTGCGTAGACCATAGCATCATCAAAGTCATAAAAGCCAAATAATCCATGGGGTAATGCCCTCATTTTGTCTGTTGGGGCTGAGTTGCCAGAGTTGACCTCTAAATTGGCAACTGGCATTGGAGGTAAAATTCCTGATAAAAGGCTTAAAGGTTTTCCTGTTACCCCAGGTAACATATAGGCAGCTAATCCAAGAAATACTACTGCGAAAGAAATTCTTATCAGCCCTCTTTTTTCGATTTTATCGTCTTTTGATAGTCGAATAAAACCTAAAATGTAAATTCCAATAATTATGGCTATTACAATCCATATCACTAAGAATATGTTTCTATGAATTAAATTCCAATGATAGGCTAAATCTATATTACTTAAAAATTTTAAGGCTAAAGCAAATTCTAAAAATCCAAAAACTGCTTTTAAT
>JANNWE010000022.1:0-2934 GCA_031414675.1 Cytophagaceae bacterium | reverse complement strand
TCAGTCTTTATTTTTTTTGGAATTGTAGGGGTAATGGGTAGCTATTTTCTGTTTACTAAAAATATAGATTTGGATATAATATTACCCGCTATGTTTTGTGGTTTGCTTGCTACAGGTGTATTAAATTTAAATAACATTAGAGACATAGTATCTGACAAGGCTGCTGGAAAAATAACTATTCCAGTACGTTTAGGCAGGAAAAAAGCTATAATTTATCATTTCTTTCTGCTCATATTTGCCTTGTTAAGTCTCTTTGCATATGTTTATTTCCAAAGAGTTGATAAATATTATTATTTGATTTCCTTGCCATTAATTTTATTAAATGCCTTTCAATTGTTAAAAATTGAAAACCCAGACCCCCTTTTGAAAAGCTTAGCCTTAACAACCTTAGTTTCTGTAATTTTATTCGGAATTAGTATTATTTAATTTCAAGTAATTAGGAGATCGATTTGTCAAAAATAAGCTTTGATTTAAAAAAGATGAATTGCTATGTCTTGGTTTAAATTGTTTAATAAAAAAAATAATCCTAAACCATAAATTTTTGAACCCTAAAGAAAAAAAAATTCTAGAATTTCAATTATATTTGATTTTTAGTAACCCATATTTTATGAAAAAAGTAATACTATTGTTTTTGATTGTTTTAAACCTTAAGGCATTCTCTCAACAAACAGCCTCTGAATATTTTGATTTAGGAGTATCAAAAAGTAAAGCAGGAGATTATATTGGTGCTTTATCTTCCTTTAGTTTAGCCATTTCGATGAACCCTGAAAATTCACAGAGTTATTTTAACAGGGGTCTTTCAAAACAAGCACTTAAAGACAATAGAGGAGCTATACTAGATTTTGATAAAACAATTGACCTAAGTCCTAAAGATGCAATGGCTTATCTTTACAGAGGTTTAAGCAAAAGTTACCAAGAAGACAATAGATCAGCACTTCAAGATTTTAATAGAGCCATTGAAATTTCTCCAGAAGATTCCTATACATATTTACAAAGAGGGATAATTAGAGCAAAGCTTAATGAATTCGCCAAAGCAATTCAAGATTTTACAAAAGTAATTGAACTAAATCCTGAAAATAAAGAGAAATATCAAGCATTTTATTCAAGAGGATTATGCAAAGCCAAATTAGAAGATTTTTCTGGTAGCATTGCCGACTATTCCAAATCTATTGAGATTAATCCTAAAAGAGCCCAAACCTTTGCTGAAAGAGGGAAAAATAGAATTAGAGTAAATGCATTTGCAGAAGCTATAAAAGACTTTGATGAAGCATTAAAATTGGATGCTCAAGATTTGGAATCCTATTATTTTAGAGGTTTTGCAAAAGCTAAACTTTTAGATTATAATAACGCCAAACTTGATTTTGATAAAACTTTACAGCTTGACCCTAATTACTTACAGGCGTATTATGCTCGTGGATACATAAATAGCAAACTTAATAATCAAAAAGCTGCTATTGCAGATTTAACTAAAGCTTTATTTTTAAAATCTGAGACAAAAAACGCTAAAGATTCCTACTCAACCACTTTTACAAAATCAAAACTAGACGAACTTAGAAATGCTGTAGAAGAAAAAATAAAAATCATGGATTTTACAGAGGATAAATCAGAAGTGTACTATTTTAGAGGAATTGCAAATTTGAAATCAGAAAATTTAAAGGATGCTTTAACTGATTTAAATAAATCTATAGAATTAAACCCTACTTACGCAGAGGCACATTTTGCTAGGGGTTTGGTTAGGTCCACTATGGGAAATCAATCGGAAGCTCTAATAGATTGCGGGAATGCAATTAAAATTAATCCTAGATATGGAGAGGCCTATTATGTAAGAGGCTTGATAAAAAATGCAGTTGGGGATAATAATGGAGGTTGCTTTGATTTAAGCAAAGCGGGTGAATTAGGCAATGCTTCAACTTATAACATAATAAAAGATTACTGTAATTAAAGAATAAGTGTTGTGGATAGAAAAAGAAGTTTAAATTCTAACTTCTTTTTCTACTACTCATATTCTAGGTTCTTCAAACCTAAGATGTTTAACTGACTCACCTGAATTAGCTAATTCATTTAATGAATCAATCCCAATTCTAAGGTGCTTTTCCACAAAATTGGAGGTAACTTTTTTATCGCTTGCTTCAGTTTTTACTCCATCAGGCTCCATTGGATTGTCAGAAACTAATAATAATGCCCCGTGAGGAATTGAATTTACAAAACCCACAATAAAAATTGTGGCAGTTTCCATATCTATACCCAATGCTCTTATTTCTTTCAAATAATCCTTAAATTTCTCATCATGTTCCCAAACTCTTCTATTGGTAGTATAAATTGTACCCGTCCAATAGTCCATTTCATGTTTAATAATCATTTCAGAAACAGCCCTTTGGAGTCTAAAAGAAGGTAAAGCTGGAATTTCAGGCTTCGCGTAATCATCACTAGTTCCTTCGCCTCGAATTGCAGCAATTGGTAAAATGAAATCTCCTAGCGCAGTAATCTTTTTCAAACCTCCGCATTTACCAAGAAAAAGTACGGCTTTAGGTTCAATGGCAGTTAGCAAATCCATAATTGTTGCTGCCATGGCACTTCCCATTCCAAAATTAATAATGGTAATATTACCCGCTGATGCGGTTTGCATGGCATTAGATTTACCTTTTACTTCCACTCCATGCATTTCAGCAAACATCTGAATATAGTTTGAAAAATTGGTCAGCAAAATATATGGTTTAAATTCTTCTAGTGGTGTTCCCGTATATCTTGGGAGCCAATTTTTAACTATTTCTTCTTTAGTTTGCATTTATGAATTGTTTGTTTAAAATTTGAAGTGTAATATTATTTAGCACTCTAATTGACTCTATTTATTATCTTAATATGAAAAAGAATTTTAATACAGATCACAAATTTAAAAAAATAGAGGGCAAAAACTATATCTACGATAGATTAAGA
>JANNWE010000021.1:0-2575 GCA_031414675.1 Cytophagaceae bacterium | reverse complement strand
TTAGGGCCTACTGAAAAACTCATAAACTATTGAAATTTAGTAAAATGTATTAATTTTAAGGCATATAAGTGCAAGCAAAAATGCCTAAAGCCCTCAAAAGTCGTGCATCTAAGCAAATTTATGTCAGCCAAAGCCAACTTACATTGGATGGTTTTGAGACACCATTTAGTCAGAAATTAAATCCTGATAATCGATGGATTCTACTTTCTTCCAAGATTCCTTGGGATCGCCTGGTGAGTTTTTATCAATCCAAATTGCGAAACTTTCAAACTGGAGCCAGTAGTATAAATCCTCGAGTAGTTATTGGTTCTTTGATTATTAAACATATTTGTGATCTAAGCGATGAAGAAACGGTACTTCAGATTCAGGAGAATATGTACATGCAATTTTTCATAGGATACTCTGGCTTCAGTAACGAAATCCCATTTGACCCATCGCTTTTTGTAGAGTTCAGAAAACGTTTAACCATCGAAGACATTAACCGAATAAATGAGGAATTATTAAACGTAAAAGCTGCTGATGTTATACCTCAGGAGCCAAATTATGACCAATTAGAATCAATTAATAAAGAGACCAATAGTGGGGATTTAATCATTGATGCAACTGTTTGCCCACAAGATATAGCTTACCCCACGGATCTAAATTTGCTCAATGATGCTAGAGAGCATGCAGAGTATTTTATCGATATCCTATATGAATTAACTCAAGAAAAAGTAAAGCCTAGAACTTATCGTCAAATAGCAAGAAAGAATTATTTACAAACAGCTCAAAGAAAAAAGAATTCTAAAAAACAACTTAGAAACTCAATTAAAGGGCAATTGGGCTATTTAGGGAGGAATCTTAGGACGATAAACAAGTTACTAGACTCTATCGACCATCTTCCTTTTGACAAAAAAGATTACAGAATATTTTTAGTGATTCAGGAGGTTTTTAGGCAACAGCAACACATGTTCCAAAACAATACTCATAGTATTGAAAATAGAATTGTGAGCATTAGTCAGCCACATGTGAGGCCCATAGTAAGAGGGAAGGCAAATGCCAACACCGAATTTGGTTCTAAGATTTTACTTTCAATCATGAATGGGTACTCCTTCCTAGAAGAATTAATTTGGGATGCCTACAATGAGGGACAGTACTTAATGAAAAGCGTTGAACGATACAAACAAAGGTTTGGGCACTATCCCGAAAAGGTCATGGCAGACAAGATATTTTGCAATAGGGAAAACCGCAGAAAGCTCAAAATATTAGGAATAACACTCAGGGCAAAGCCGCTTGGAAGACCGAAGGCAGTGGAAGAAAGTCACATAAGTCCAGGCGAGAGGAATCCGATTGAAAGCAAATTTGGACAAGCAAAAACAAAATATGGCATGAATCGAATTCGGGCAAGATTGAAGACCACGAGCCAATCTTGGATCGCCTCAATAGTTCTGGTACTAAACCTTGTTAAATTAGCAGGGGAAGTACCCCTATGGATTGCAAGATGGATTATTGAATCCTTAAATTCCCCAAAAACACTACGCTTACTTTTTCAGTAAGCCCTAAATAGAAAATTTATCGAAAGCTATAAAAAAGAATTCTGGTAAAATTTTTAAGAATGATTACTTGTTTATCAATGATAGCATTGGTGCATTTAAAAATTTAAATCAAAGCTTAGAAGACTCAGATGGCACAAAAGAGAAACCTACCAAAACAAACAAAGTAGAATTATCTCTCGTAAATCTAGCCAATTTGGATAAAATCGTCGACTTTTGCGAAGAAAAAAGAATTAATTTGTTTTTTATTAGGTGCCCCTTAAACCCCAAATACCCAGGCTACTACAATGAGTCTGAATTGAAACATCTATTACAAACAAGATACTCCTCCATTCAATTTCTAGATTTCGCAAAATTCCCTTTAGCGTATGCAGATTATTTCGATTTAGAACACCTTAATTTTAATGGATCAAAAAAGTTCTCTTTATGGTTTGAGACCTTTAAAAACACGGAACTTCAGAAAAAAATGACCAATTGATTTTGTTTGTACACAAAATATTTTTTATCTTTTTTTTGGTCATAACACCGAAATTCATCTCAAAATTATTTTGAAAACCCTATTACTTGTAGATTTAAATGATATTACCAATAAACTAAATTCCACCACAAGTTTGATAATTTTAATGATTTAAAACTACCAGGCTAACCTAATTATACACTCAAAAATCCTGATCAAAAACCTTTAAAATAAAGCCAATTGTCTGTTACAAAACTTGAAGCTGGCAAACCCGTTTTATTTGTCAAATAAGGTTCTAGCGTATTTCCCCAACCAAATCTTGCAAAAATAGGGAAAGCCATTTTGTTGTTACTTAAACTTATCGTATTGCTTTTTATTTTAACAGTTGCCGATTTAAATTCCCCTGAGATATCAGCAATTTCAAACAATTCTTTACAGTTCTTATTACATTTCTCTATCTCGGAATCAAAATACAAAATTATCTGATTTCTTTTCGTTTCGGACATTAATAATTTAACGTGAGTTCGATATAACTAGAAGTTCAAATTTAGTTGTTTTGTATCAACAAATTGCTTCATAATTGAAG
>JANNWE010000020.1:0-3746 GCA_031414675.1 Cytophagaceae bacterium | reverse complement strand
TCAAACCCGTTAGTGACCTGTTCATAGTTTATACTGATAATTATTTTGCTACCGATACCGAAAGTGTCTATAATCTTGGTTACCTAGGTTCAAAAAGCAGGGCATTGGTTATTAAATTTAATTATTGGTTAAATATGTGATTTAAGACACAAAAATCTTTATTTCATTGGCAAAAGATGGATAGATTCAATTTATTGTCTAACAACTATGATTTTAACTTATTCATTATCAAGCGATTAATTGCTTTGAAATAAAAAAGTTATTCTTGAAGGAGGGAATTATCAAACTATCCCATTTATAAACAAAAAAGGTGAGAAAAAATCTCACCTTTTTAGATTTAGCTAAATTATTTTAACTCAGTACTTTCCTGCAAAACTCTAAACATTTCTGTACTTCTTTTACCGAACTAGAGCCCTCCGGTATTTTGTATTCCATCTCAACAGTAGCCGGGAATTTGTATTTTCCATCACGCATTATTCTTAGTACTTCGGCCAATGGAGTATCCCCCGTTCCCCACGGAAGATTAGCTTTCCCATTGACAGCGTTTTGGCGGTCTTTAATGTGCATACTTACAATATTATTATGCATCTTTTTTACAAAATCTGATGGATTTGGATTTCCGGCGGCTACAAAATGACCCAAATCTAAATTCATGGCGTTGGCTGGCGATTGTGCAAGTGCTGTATCCCAAAAAGTAGGAGTTTGTTGTTCATGTCCATGATAACCAACTTTTACTCCATATTTTTCGGCCAGCTTTCCTAATCTTAAGGTATGCGCATCATTAGAAGGGTGTTCGAGTGTAACATGGCTGGCACCTAAAGCTTTAGCCGCTTTCATTCCATAGGCCACTTCATCATCTGAATTATCTTTTTCAAAAGCGTTTGGCTTAAATCCGTATATTTTTACTCCGGCCTTTTTATACACTTTACCAACTTCTTCAAATTTAGACATAGGTACAGAAAGCCTCCATTTCTTCACCTCTGCATTATATTCTTTAACTAAGGCATCTGCGTCATTAAGCTTTTTAGTTTCCTCTTCTGTCAATGGAAGGTTATCTCTTTTTTTGCGTCTTAGTGGAAATATAGACCGTAAATCAACTGGGCTTTTTGGTTTTCCTGCGTATGTTTCAGCAGGATCTCCCATTAATTCAGTGGCACTTATTCCACTATCCAAAATATATTGAAGAGTAGCTTCGGCGCTTTGGTCTGGCATATCTCTGAATGAATAGGTAATAACACCAATTTGAACTCCTTTTATTAAAGAACTTGAATTGTATAAATCAGAAATTATGGCAGGCATGCCAAATACTTTATTTGCTCCTAAAGTTGCTCCAACTAGAAGTGAGGCATTTGAAATAAAGCTTCTTCTCGACTGCATTGAGCTTTCATTTTTTTTCATAAAATTTTAACTATTTTGATAAGGTTCAAAAACTAATTTTCGAAGTAAAAATATAATAAAAAATTAAAATTGTACAACAAAAACGACAATTACCTTTAAAATTCACTATTAATTAGGTGATTTAACCGACAAAAAGATTTAGGGTTTTTGTTTAATACTTCTATATATCGAACAATGAAGGTTTAATTGCGTTTATAAGGTGTAATAAAATATAGTATTCAAGTAAATGAAACGATTAAAAGTTGAGCAGTTTTTACCAATAAGCTTAGAAAAAGCATGGGATTTTTTTTCTTCTCCAAAAAATTTGAATGAAATTACTCCGCCCGAAATGACATTCAAGATCATATACAATATTCCTGAAAAAATGTATGAAGGACTCATGATTACATATAAAGTTTCCCCTATGCTTAATATTCCGTTAGATTGGGTTACAGAAATAACACACGTAAAACAAAATGAGTTTTTTGTTGATGAGCAACGTGTAGGTCCTTATAATATTTGGCACCATGAACACCATTTTAAGGCTGTAGAAGGTGGAGTCTTAATGACTGATATCTTGCACTATGATATAGGAAAATCTATATTTGGTTGGATAGCAGGAAAATTATTTGTTGATGCAAAGGTAAATGGTATTTTTTCCTATCGAGAGGAAAAACTCAAAACCATGATAGAAAACAAGACTTTATCGTAAAGCGGCTCGAAGTTCTTCTTTATCGTCAAAGTGGCTTTTAATTCCACTGACATCTTGATACGTTTCATGTCCTTTTCCAGCTACCAAAACAATATCATGTGATTTTGCTAATGATACTGCAGTTTTAATTGCCTCTCTTCTATCTGTAATTTTTGTGACTTTTCGGCGAGAGGAAATAGGCACCCCGGCTAGCATATCTTCTAAAATAGCCTCGGGGTCTTCATTCCTGGGGTTGTCGGAAGTTAAGATTATTACATCAGAAAGTTTACAAGCTATTTTTGCCATAAGGGGGCGTTTTCCTTTATCTCTATTCCCCCCACAACCTACAACAGTAATAATTTTCTGATTGCCTTCACTTAAATCTTTAATTGTTTCTAATACATTTTCAAGGGCATCGGGAGTATGGGCATAGTCTACAATTCCAACAATATTTTGAGTAGAAACCACTTGTTCAAATCTACCAGGAGGAGGAGTAAGTTCTGAAAGAACTTCCAAAATTTGTTCTGGATTTTCCCCTAAAAGCACAGCCGATCCATATACAGCTAAAAGATTATAGGCATTAAATTTACCTATTAATTTAAACCAAACTTCTTGGCCATTTATATCCATTTGAAGGCCAAATAGGCCACAATCTAATACTTTTCCTTTAAAATTTCCAAGATTTTTAAGTGAGTAAGAATACATTTTTGCAGCTGTGTTTTGCAACATAACTTTCCCATTTCGGTCGTCGGAGTTGGTGAGTGCAAATGCATTTTTGGGAAGTTGGTCGAAAAACCCTTTTTTTGCCTTTATGTAATTTTCAAACGTTCCATGAAAATCGAGATGATCCTGAGTAATGTTTGTAAAAATACCTCCTACAAAATTGAGCCCTGCAATTCTCTCCATGGCCACTGCGTGCGAACTCACCTCCATAAAAACATAAACGCATGCTTCTTTTTGCATTCGACCCAATAATTCATTGATTTTTACAGAGTCAGGAGTTGTATGTGTGGAAGGAATAACTTCATCCTCTATTTGATTTTGTACCGTAGAAAGCAAACCGCATTTATATCCGAGTTTTCTGAAAAGATTAAACTGCAAAGTAGCAATCGAAGTTTTGCCATTTGTGCCCGTTACTCCAACTAAAGAAAGTTTTTTTGAAGGATTTCCATAAAAATTCGACGCGGCAATTCCCATCGCCTTGGCACTATTATCTACTTGAATATACGTAATTTTTGGATTCAAAATTTCTGGCAAACGATCGCACAAAATAGCAATTGCACCTAATGAAACAGCTTTCTCTATATAATCATGCCCGTCTACTTGCGTACCAACAATGGCCACAAATAGCGTTTCATTTACTACATTTCTGGAATCAAACTCAATCTTAACAATGTTAAAATCTGTTTTGCCAGAAACAATTTTTAAAGGAATAGTATAAAGAATTTCGCTTAAAAGCATGCCTTAAGTGTAATATTTTTGTAAATATAAAATAGGAATTTGAATGCAAATAGAAATCTGAAACTATTCTGAAAAATAAGCTTGATTTTTGAGAAAAACTTTGGCATTTTTGTTTAAATTAATTTTGACATTGTTAAGATTGAGTTTGATTCCAGAAATGTAGTAAATGAAACGCTATTTGTGGCCATTGTTGGTACGCAAGTAGACGGGCATGATT
>JANNWE010000019.1:0-2692 GCA_031414675.1 Cytophagaceae bacterium | reverse complement strand
CTCTTTTAAATTTATTAAAAAATAACTTGCTACTAAATAGAATAATAAAGTAAAGCCTGTTAATCTAATTTGATAAAATTAGAAACCATTTTTTAATGATTAGGAGGAAATTTAAAATAAAAATCAAAAAACTCTAAATATTGCTAAATAGCAAAATATATCTCCCATAAATTAACAGGAAGTCTCTTTAATTGCATGGTTTCAGGATTTACAGCAACCCAAAGTGTTTTGGCCTTTAAAATAAGTTGGTCCTTTTTGAAAATTTCATAATTTCTTAAGCTAGTAACACCCGAAAACTCACTTACCCATGTATTTATTTTTAATATATCCCCTAAAAATGCGGGCTTAAAATATTCAATTTCATGCTTCTTTACCACCCATCGCATGGATTCAGATAGCTCTTTTGGCACTGAGCCATACCAATGAGCAACAGCCGCTTGTTGCAAAAAATCAAAATATCGAACATTGTTGACATGGTTAAGTTCATCCAAGTCTTCCGGCACGACCGTCCTAAATTCTGAATATATTATTGGGTTCATACTGTAACAAAACAAAAAGCCTCAACCGAAATTCGGCAAGGCTTATAAAAATTGTATTAAAGCTATTTATTTTAAAGCTTCAGCTATATTATCTACCGCTACCATTTCTTCTTTAAAAGAATATGCACCAGTTTTTTCAGATCTTACCGCCTTAATTACTTTTGCAAAACTCTTTAAAGCCGTTTTATCTCTAAGGGTTGCAACTACTTTCTTTGCCATTATCTATTAAATTTTAAATGTTATTTGGTTAATAATCAGAATACAAAATACTGAAAATCAAACAATTACTTTATTTCTTTGTGGACTGTAACTTTTTTCAATACCGGATTGTATTTTTTCAACTCCAAACGTGTCGTAGTATTCTTACGATTTTTGGTAGTAATATATCTTGACATTCCCGGCTGTCCTGAAGTTTTGTGTTCGGTACATTCTAATATAACTTGAACACGATTACCTTTCTTTGCCATAATGCTATTGTTTTATATAAACTCTTCTTTTTCTTAATCGGGCTGCAAAGATAGTAATAATATTTTTTTTTACAAAATGCTTTCATAATTTATTCTACTTAAATTAAAAGAATTAATTTTTATTTAAAAAAATAAAGAAAAACGTCAAATTGTTATGCATGCATAATATTCTTGCCTAATTTCATGGCAAAATTTAATCAATTATGCAAAACACAAAAGTTTTCTTAAATAAAAGACCCGTAGGAATTCCTTCTGAAGATTGTTGGCTTATTACAACTGAAAATCTTAGAGAAATTGAAGATGATGAAGTAGTAGTAAAAGTAAACTATTTGTCAATTGACCCTGCAATGAGAGGTTGGATGAATGAAGGCAAAAGCTATATTAAACCAGTTGGTATAGGTGAAACAATGCGAGCAATGGGTGTAGGTGAAGTTATATCTTCAAAAAATGACAAATTTAATGTAGGAGATTTTGTAACAGCCAACTCAGGTGTGCAAGAATACGTAATCTCAGACGGTAAAGATTTAATGAAAGTAAATGCAGAAGTTTTGCCTTTACCTACTTATTTAGGCACCCTAGGAATGTCAGGAATGACTGCTTATTTTGGAATTCTGGACACTGGCCAACCTAAAGAAGGCGAAACAGTTGTGGTTTCTGGTGCTGCGGGATCAGTAGGAAGCATTGTGGGTCAAATAGCAAAAATAAAAGGCTGCAAAGTAGTTGGAATTGCCGGAGGAAAGGAAAAATGTGATTATGTTGTAAATGAATTAGGATTTGATGCATGTATTGATTATAAAGCTGGTAATCTAAGAAAAGATTTAAGAGCAGCATGTGATGCCGGAATTGATGTGTATTTTGACAATGTTGGAGGTGAAATCCTAGATACTTGCTTGATGTTTATTAACAAAAAAGCTCGTATTGTAATTTGCGGAGCCATTTCTCAATATAATGCAACCCAGCCTGTAGGCCCGAAAAATTACTTGTCCTTATTGGTGAATAGAGCAAAAATGGAAGGAATAGTTGTGTTTGACAATGCGGCCAATTATGGAACTGCTGTACGAGAAATGTCGAAATGGATAGCAGAAGGCAAGTTGAATACTACATACCATGAAGAAACCGGTGGAGTAAAGGCGTTTCCTGAAGTTTTAATGAAATTGTTTTCTGGCGACAATACCGGAAAAATGGTATTGAAAGTGTCTTAAACTTTCATGTGGAAATTATTTATTTATTTCTTTTGAAAGTAATTTTAAGTTTTAAAAATTCGTTTCTTCAACAAGTACTTTTATAAATTCTTAGAAGTTAAACTCGCTCTTTTATATAAAAATCTATATGATTTGAGAAAATAAGAGGGTATAAAAGTACTTGTTAATTAACCAAACTATTTATTTAGTAATTATGAAAATTAATAAATCCATTTTCCTAATTTTTGCTTATTTATGCTTGTTTTCTTGTAAAACCAATCGTGCTTTTTTGGAAGCAAATGCAGACAAAATGCTCAAAAAGCACCTAAGGGTGGCAGTTTTGCCTTTTATGGTAGTTTTTCCTGAAGATTATAAAAGAGTAAGTACTGGCAACAGGCAAGGGAACTGGCTAGAACAACAAAGAGTGGCTGGTTTGGACTTACAAAAACAAACTTTTACTATTTTGACTAAAAGAGCAGCGAAAAAACATTGGGGTTTTACGGTC
>JANNWE010000018.1:0-2590 GCA_031414675.1 Cytophagaceae bacterium | reverse complement strand
GTCAAAAATTCAGGATGTTACCAAATATTTAGGTGCAAATTATAGAACCTTTGCAAAAACAGGCGACATATATTGCCTGTTTTATGAAAAAGGAATAGAATTGTTGAAAATAAACGGCTTAGAAACATTCATTACTTCTAGTCAATGGATGAAAGCAGGATATGGAGAAAAGTTAAGGGAATATCTTAATAAACAAAATCCTCTACAACTACTGGAGCTTGGCCCTAATATCTTTGAAAATGCTATTGTCGATAGCAATATTTTGTTGGTTAAAAAAGGAGAGAATAAAAATGCATTATTTGGTCAGAAAGTTCTAAATCCTGAAAAAATAGATACAAACAATTCGATATTTTTATCCAGATCAAATGGAAATGATTGGAATATTACAAACTTTAAGAGTTCTAATTTATTACAGAAAGTTGCACTTAAAGGTAAATCATTGAAAGAGTGGAATTTGAAAATAAACTTTGGAATTAAAACTGGTTTTAATGAAGCCTTCATTATTGATGATTTTAAGAGGGAGGTATTAATTGGATTGGACTCCGAAAGTAATAGAATTATTAAACCCATTTTAAAAGGTCGTGACATTGAAAAGTATTGTACAAATTGGAATGGAAGTTACCTAATAGCAACACTTCCTTCTCTTAAAATTAATATTGATAACCTTATTAGTGTTAAAAGTTATTTACAGGGTTTTGGGAGGAAATTACACCAAATAGGCGAGGAATATGTAGAAAACGGAGAAAAAGTAAAAACTAGGAAAAAAACTACAAATAAATGGTTTGAAACCCAAGATCCTGTGGCATTTCATCTTGAATTTTCCAAAGAAAAGATTATTTGGAAAAGGATTGGTTCCCAATTAAGGTTTTCCTATTCTGATGATGAAATATTTTGCTTGGATAGCACTTGTATAGCGACAGGTGAAAAATTAAAATATCTAACAGCCTTATTAAACTCTAAACTTTGCAATTATTTATTATTCGAAAATGCACCTAAAACAGGAATGGGTGACTTAATAATAAGTGTGCAAGCTTTAGAGCCATTGATAGTTTATTACCCAAATGAAATTGAGGAAGCACCCTTTATTGAAAAAGTAGATAAAATTTTAGCTCTCAAAAATGCTGACCCAGTAGCCGACACGAGCCCATTAGAAGCTGAAATAGACCGTATGGTGTATGATTTGTATGAACTTACAGAGGAGGAGATAGCAATAGTGGAGGGCAAATAATATGGATCTTAGGCCATTTTCTTTAAAAACTAAATCTAAACAAAATAAATATCAAATAAAATTCACTTTTTTAGTGAATAATTTATGCAATTTTTTTAACTTGCAACGTTATTATTATGAAAATCGCATTTGACCAAGACTATCTCCGTGAACTTTTCGAAGAAAACAAAACTACAAACCGAAAAATTAAACTTCAAAATGCGATAATAAAGCAATATGTCAAAACTGTAAATATGCTTAGGGTTGCGGAAAGTGTAGAGACCCTCTATAGATTCAACAGCTTACGTTATGAGAAGAAATCAGGAAATATGTCAGGTAGAGAATTTGTAAGGATAAATGACCAATATAGACTTGAAATAAGAACATCAATTGAGGAGCCAGATAAAATTACAGTTTGTACACTTGTTGAAATTACCAATCACTACAAATAACCTATTCTAAAAAATGAAACCTCATATAGCAACACACCCAGGAGAAGTATTAAAAGATGAACTGAAAGCAAGAAATATTAAGCAAAATGAATTTTCGATTAATACTGGCATTCCAAAAACGATTTTAAATGAGTTGATTAAAGGGAAAAGAAATTTTACTGCCGAAACAGCTTTAATTTTAGAAAAAGCGTTGGATATACCTGCTAAATTCTGGATGGACTTTCAAGTTCAGTATGATTTAGATTTGGCCAGAATCAAAGAAAAATCCAAAGAAAAGTCGTTACTTATGGAAATGTGGCAACAAATTGCTGAATTTATATCTTCTCCAATTTTAAAAAAAGAAAATCTACTAGGTAATTCTCTTAGCTTAAATATAGAAGCGAGTAAACAAATATTCGGTTTTGAAACCATAAAAGATCTTCAAAATAATGTTCAATCAAACTTTGAAAAGACCCTTTACAAAAAATCAGAAAAACTTCAAGTTGATTTAAAAAATCTTTATACATGGGAAAAGCTATCACAATATAAAATTAAAAATCAGGAAGTTACCTCATATGTTGGTGTAAACGAAGGTCTTATTTCTGAGCTTAAAAAGGCTATCTTTTTGAATGATAATCTTCTCGACAAAGTGCAACAGATTTTAAATAATGCAGGCATCAAGTTCTTGATATGTCCAAAATTTGATAAAACCCCAGTCGACGGTATGTCTTTTTGGTCAGGTGACAATCCGGCCATTGTTCTGACCCTTCGAAAATCAAATATTGATAATTTTGCATTCACTCTTTTTCATGAACTTGGACATATTAAATTACATATTTCTGAAAATCATTCTGAATCTTTTATTGATATCGATAAGGCAACCGTGGAGTCAGATAAAGAGAATGAAGCAAATAGTTTTGCAACCGAAAATTTAATACCCTCTATGCTTTGG
>JANNWE010000017.1:0-6559 GCA_031414675.1 Cytophagaceae bacterium | reverse complement strand
GGTTTTGATATGAACGGAAAGACAGTCGGCATTGTCGGAACCGGAAAAATAGGAAGCGTGGCTGCAAAAATTTTACATGGATTTGGGTGTAAAATACTTGCATACGACCAGTTTGAAAGCGAGGAATTAAAACAAAAATACAATGTAACCTACACAGATTATCAAATGCTCTGCAAGCAATCTGATATCATTACACTTCACGTTCCATTGACAGACAAAACAAAATACATCATTAATAAGGATAGCATTAAAATGATGAAAACAGGCGTAATGCTAATTAATACAAGCCGGGGAAAACTTGTCAATACAAAGGATGTAATTAACGCTTTGAAATCTGAACACATCGGGTCATTTGGAATTGATGTTTATGAGGAAGAAGAAGGATTATTTTTTGAAGACCACTCAGAAACTATTTTGCAAGACGACACTATTGCCCGCCTGATGTCATTCCGAAACGTTCTTATTACCAGTCATCAGGCATTTTTGACAGATACAGCTTTAAGAAATATTGCAGAAACAACCCTTATTAATCTCGATTGTTTTGCCACTGACGTTAACATTAAAAATGAAATTTGAAATTGTATAATGGAAGCTAGAATCATACCAAAAGGTGGATTTAAAACAAATACATTTATAGATTTTCAAAATTATTTAACGGCAATAAAATAGCAATTTGAATACGGCAAGTAAGATATCAGCCAATAGTTTTGTTAGCACATTTGTATTTTTCCATAAACAAAAAGCCGAACAAAAAAAACCAAAAGAGCTACCAAGTCAACGCCTCATGTCAGCAGTAACAATGGACAATCATAGTATGACAAGAAAAACGCCAGTCTATAACATTTAGCATTCTAGAAGAAAAGTCCTAATAAAAAAACCTATACTTTGGAGTCTTTTTTCTAGAATGTGTCAGCTAAAATTCTACGGCAACTAATTCTGATTAATAGCCATTTAGTCTATTTTATCGGCCTTTTCTGTTGGTCTTAAAACAGGTGGTATTTTGGCATTTTTTTTAAATTCAAACAGAGTATTCTTAATAAAAAAAGGTAAAATGCCCACTTAAAAAGCTAAGCGGCTGATTTAAAATCCACCAAAAGTAACCGAAATCCCCCTATGCATTCACTATCCGAGTTGCCGCCGACCTGACTTCGCACAAGCGTAGTAATTGAACGTGACAACTGCCCCATTTTGAGGCTTTAAAATTTCTTCCTATTTTTTCAAGGTCAAAGGCCAAAGGGCTGTTTGATATTTCGATAAGTACTTAGAGATTGAATGCTTTTATCGAATCACTTACGTATAAAATCGTATCGAATCGTATCGTTTTAAAAAATAATTCTACATTTGCAAAATGGAAAACAATGTTTATAATTTCAAAATTGATATCAATTGGGAATTAATAAGAATAATTAGCCAAATTGACCGATTTGATGCTTCTTGGACAACTATAGAAAAAAAGGAAGGTCAAAGTTTAAAACAATTAAAATCAATTGCAACAGTTAGAAGTGTTGGTGCTTCGACACGAATTGAAGGCTCAAAAATGAGCGATGAAGAAGTAACTATTTTGCTTCAAGAATTAGATATTTCAAAGTTAGAAGATAGAGATTCGCAGGAAGTCGTTGGATATTTCAATGTATTCGGTATCATTTCTGAATCATTTTCAGAAATTGACATTTCCGAAAATAACATAAAAAATTTGCACAATATCTTAATGAAACATAGCAAAAAAGACGAATGGCACAGAGGAAAATACAAGCAACATAGTAATGCAGTCGAGGCAAATTTTCCTGATGGCACGAAACAAATAGTTTTTCAAACAACCGAAGCTGGATTTCCAACAGAAGATGCAATGAGAAATCTAATTAATTGGTACAATAATGATGATACTACTCATCCACTTGTAAAGTCTTCACTATTTACCTATGAATTCTTAAGTATTCATCCTTTTCAAGATGGAAATGGCAGATTAAGCAGATTGATTTCCTCACTTTTATTATTAAAAAATGGTTATAGTTGGATTCAATATGTAAGTTTTGAACACGAAATAGAAAGTAGAAAATCTGAATATTATAGTGTACTAAGAATATGTCAAAGCCAAAGACCCAATGAAAACGTAAGCGATTGGAGTGATTTTTTCTTTAATGCACTTAAAAAGATTCAAGAGCAATTAATATTGAAATTAAAACATAATGGAATTGAAATGCAACTTTCGCCAAGAGAAAAATCAATATTAACTTTCATAGAAAATAATGTTGGTTGCAAATCAGGAGAAATTGCAAAAAAATTAGGAATTCCAAGCCCAACAATTAAAAGAATTTTACCAGATTTAATAGAAAAAAACCTAATCGAAAAACATGGAATTGGACCAAGTACCAATTATTCAATAAAATAACGGCAGTTAACAATTAACGAAGTAAAACAAAGTTGAAATTCCGCATTATGCTTAACGCAATCAACTTTTGGGTGGTTCGACATTTAGACTTTTTGCTTGGTAGCAACCAACCCTGGATGGTTCGGAGAAACGAATCGTGCTGTGATTCCGAAATGTAGCCGTTTAGTCTGAATAAGCTTAAGTCCTTTTCATTTTGAGTATTTATAATTTCTTTCTATTTTTACAAGGTTAATGGCCCAAAGGGCTGGGTCTATATTTCGATAAATACTTAGAGATTGGATACAATTAAATGGACCACCCCTTAAAATTTAAAATCAGAGAATGTTACAACTAATTGGACTGCTTGCAATTTCTTGGTTACTAATTTGGCTTTTTGAAAAAGGCAACTTATCTATTTTAGGGTTGACACCTTCAAAAGATAGACTGAAATATTTCTCAATTCTCTTTATTCCTTCTGCTTTACTTTCTGCTTCAACTTTTCTTTTGAAAATGTATATAGCAAAAGAAGAATATACACTATCTCCGTATTTGACAACAAAGTCGGTTTTGATTGAAATTTGGTATCAGTTCAGGACAGTTTTGACAGAAGAATTACTTTGCAGGGGGGTATTGCTCTACATTCTAATTAAAAAAATAGGGCAAACAAAAGCCGTTATTATTTCATCTATATTTTTTGGGGTATTGCATTGGATAAATCTAGGCGTTTGGGGCAATTTAACACAAATGATTATGGTATTCACTTTTACATTTTTAATGGGACTTTTGTTGGCTTACTCTTATGCAAGAACATTTTCTCTACTTATTCCTTTCGCAATTCATTATGGTTGGAACTTGACACAAAACTATATTTTTCCTGAAACTGCAACAGTCACCCACATTTTTATCTTAACAACCCCGCCACCCGTTGTGACAGTCTCTTATTTTGCTTTCTTTACAATGCTTTTACTACCAAAAATAGGTGTTCTTGTAATCAACTATTTAATTGTAAAACAACATAGACAAGTGGAGGTACCATAGCGAAAAATGCTAGCACAACCACATCGGGTACATGATTTTTTAGTGTTTTACTTTCTTTTTCGGGGCAGTTATGGGGGACAGTAATTAAGTTTATTTCTGACTTTGTTGAACGGCAGGGCAAAAAATTCGACAGAACAACACCTAAAATTCTTTTTACAACTTGATTTTTTTTGTTTTTAGACTTTTAGTTTTTGCTTTTATCAGGAAAAATTTTGTAATTTATGCCGACCTTGACAAAGCAACAAATTTTAGAAATAGCAGATCAACTTGATTGTGGCTTTCAAAGCTTTTGGCACAAGCCTACTGGTGAACTTTTATTCGTTCCCGACCTCAATAATTACCCATAGGTAGGCACCGAGTTTATCGAAGAAGATTTTGAAAAACTGGCAGAAAACACATAAAAGGACTGCAAAGCATAGAAATAAAAAGAATATAGTATAAATTTACACCATGGATTCACTATATATTTTACTCTCTCTTTTGGCAATTGTTGCTTTTTTGTATTCCTCAGTCGGCCATGGCGGAGCGAGTGGATATTTGGCTGTAATGGCGATTATGGGCGTTGCACCTGCTATGATGAAACCTTCGGCATTGGTTATGAACCTTGCTGTTTCTGCATTTTCGTTTATTGGATTTTACAAAGCAGGACATTTTAAACTCAAACTTTTTTTACCTTTTGCAATTGCTAGTATACCAATGGCATTTTTAGGCGGTACAATGACACTTTCTGACTCAATTTATAAGAAAGTGTTAGCCTTTTGTATTCTAATTTCAATTATAAGAATGCTTTATCAGTTCAATAAAAATGACCAACCAAACCGACAAATTCCTATTTGGGCTGGACTACTTGCTGGCGGACTTATTGGCTTACTTTCGGGGATGATTGGAATTGGTGGCGGCATTATTTTAAGTCCATTGATGCTTTTGATGCGTTGGTCAAACTTAAAAGAAACTGCGGCTGTATCAGCACTTTTTATTTTCGTGAATTCACTCTCTGGACTCTATGGACAGATGCAAAATGGAGGCATTCATTTGACTGATAACCTACAATACGCAATTATTGCGACAATTATTGGTGGACTTTTTGGTTCGTATTTTGGCAGTCAGAAATTTAACATTTCTACTTTGCGTTACCTTTTATCATTGGGACTTACCATTGCAAGTTTGAAGCTTTTATTTACATAATTGGCTCATTTACATCACTTTTAAGAAAAAATAACTCCCACAAGGCTAGTAGCTGAACTTTACCCCGCCCCCATTTAAAGCCTAATTATATTTCTTTATTTTTAAACAGACATGAGGTCCAAAATTTATAAATACTCAAAGATTGAAAAAAACAGTAGGGAGAAACAGCAAACTAACATAACTGTGACTTTTGTTACCTACTTATCAGAAAAAAAAACCATAATTTGCAATTAAAACAATATGTCAGATCCTATAAAACTCGGACTTAAAGAAAATTGGAAACAGTTTTCCATTTTGATAATTGTGAACGCTTTTGTGGGTGGAATGATTGGAATGGAACGCAGTATTTTTCCGCAGTTTGCCGACTTGGAATTTGGCGTTGCTTCAAAGACCGCCATTCTTTCGTTTATTACCGCATTTGGAATTACAAAAGCTATTGCCAACTATTTCACAGGACGACTTGCCAACAAATTCGGACGAAAGAACTTACTTTTATTCGGTTGGCTAATCGCTATTCCAATTCCCTTTATACTCATATACGCCCCTAATTGGAGTTGGATTATTTTTGCCAATGTGCTTTTAGGTATGAGTCAAGGACTGACTTGGAGTAGTACAGTTGTTATGAAAATTGACCTTGTTGGCGAAAAAGACCGTGGATTAGCAATGGGCTTAAACGAATTTGCGGGTTATTTTGCAGTAGGTGTTGTTGCATTTTTGACAGGTTTAATTGCTAATAATTATGGCATTACTCCCTATCCATTTTACCTTGGCATTTTCATTTCCATTGTTGGTTTAATCTTAACTGTTTTTTGGGTAAAAGACACAAGGGCATTTGTTCATAAGGAAAGTTCAACTGACAACACGGCGCAACTTAACAATGTGTTTTTGGAAACAACTTTCAAAAACAAAACACTGAGTTCGGTAACACAGGCTGGGCTTGTGAATAATCTGAATGACGGAATGATTTGGGGCTTACTCCCCATTGTCTTGTTTTCATTAAACTACAACAATGAAAATATTGGAATTATAACAGCAATTTACCCTACAGTTTGGGGTGTTGGTCAACTTTTTACAGGAAAAATGTCTGACTATTATTCAAAAAAGCAAATGCTGTTTTGGGGAATGCTGCTTCAAGGGCTCGCAATTTTGTTTATTCCATTTAGTGCCGACTTTTATGTTTTGGCATGCCTTTCGACAATTTTAGGTTTAGGCACTGCACTGGTTTATCCAACTTTCTTATCCATCATTGCACAAGCCACAAGCCCAAAACAACGTGCAGAAAGAATTGGAACATTCCGCCTATGGAGAGATTTAGGTTATGCATTTGGTGCCGTTATTTCAGGTATTACAGCCGATATATTCGGTATGGAATATGCTATATTTCTGATTGGTGGACTTACTATAACTTCTTCACTCATAATCAAATTCCGAATGCCTGAACAAATAAAAGCAAACAAAGCGTGTATTGAAGTTGACGAAGTAAAAAAGCGCTAGAAGCAAACAAAAAAATCCAAATAAATAAACACTAAACGCATTGCTGCCGACTTGATGTGGAACAACCCTACCATTACCTCATTTTGAGCCTTATTTTTTAAAGAGTAAAAGTCCAAAATGGCTGGAAAGTCATCTAAATAGTGATTTAGAGATTTTTTTCAATTCACCCAGCATAATTTATTTTTTTTGTGAACCCCATCTAAAAATTGACGTGTGAATTTTGTAACTGATTTCTAAAGTTATGTAAGTCTGCTTATTAATTAAACTTGAATTTTGTATAGCAATAAATCAATTGCGGTATTAAATTTTTAATAACATGATGCACGATAATTCTTGGGGTTCGGGAATGGGATATGGCATGTGGGTCATTCCTGTTGCCATTATACTTATCGTAATTTTTACATTGCGATATAGACGAAAAAAATAAATAAAAAAGTAAAAGTAGCCTTAGAAAAATAGCCCTATTACAAAAAA
>JANNWE010000016.1:0-1676 GCA_031414675.1 Cytophagaceae bacterium | reverse complement strand
GATGGATTTTATTCTAAAGAAGTAATTCCTTTTAAACATTTGAAGATTTTGTCTTTTGCATTGCATGGGGCAATAGTAAAAGTAAAGAACTCCAAAAAATATGAAGTAAAGAATTTGCCCGATTTTGATAATTTGGTGAAGTATGAAAGTAGACAGGACACACTTCTGATTACAATAAAGGAAGGCTATTACAACATTGAAAATTCTTTAGGGGCATTTCCCATAACTGTATTACTTCCTGAATTAGAGTCTATGACTTTAGAAAATTGCAGACTTAAATTAAAAGATTATAATGATACTGAATTAAGCATAATTGGCAAAAATAAAGCAAATATTTCTATTGAAGGAAATCCATATCTCCAAGTTTTAAAACTCAATTTAAAAAAGGAATCAAATTTAACCTTTGATATTTCTAAGCCACATAAAATGAAAAACATAAATGCAAATTTAATGGAAATGTCTTCTTTAAATATTCAAAAGGTGTTTCCTGATGCCATTAAGTTACTAAGCTCGGATGATTCAAGCATAGAAGCAAATGGAAGTACTTTGAAAAAAATCAATTGAGGTAATCTCCGATTTGTTGTCCGATTTTTTGCAACAACTTCGACGCATTTACTTTAGCAAAATCAAGCGACATTTCTTTGGTTTTTACTTGGTAGCTATTTATAATGTTGGGTCTATTCTTTAAATCGGTTTCTACTGAACCTCCCACCAATATCACTTTTTTGTTTTGGGTGGCTTCCAAAAGTTTTGATATCAGTTTGCCGTTCCAAGTCTGTGAATCAATGCGACCCTCACCGGAGATAATGATGTCAGATTGTTGGATTTTGGTTTGCAAATCACAGATTGCAAAGATTTCTTCAGCGGCAGAAACCACATTTGCACCAAGAAATGCATAAGCTCCTCCTGCAAGACCCCCAGCTGCTCCACTTCCCGCAACGGTTTGTAAATCAATTTTTTTGGTTCTAAAAAGTAAAGAATTTAGGTGTTCCAATCCCTTATCCAAATACTCAATTTGTTCTTGATTCGCACCTTTTTGTTTGGCATAAATATGTGCCGCTCCGTTTTCACCAAAAAACGGATTGATTACATCGGTGGCTACGACAAACTCAGTGTTGGAAAGATTATATTCGGGGAAATAGTGGAAAGCATGAATATGTTGAAGGTTTTCACCTATAGGAATCAAAGTATGGCCATCTTTATCAACAAAAACATAGCCTAAGGCAGTCGCCAATCCAATTCCACCATCGTTGGTGGCCGATCCACCCACAAAAAGAACTATTTTTTTTGCTTTTCTTTTTAAAGCGGAAGCTATTAGTTCTCCGGTGCCAAGGGTAGTGGTTTTTAGAGGATTTCGTTCGTCTTCTGTCAAGAGTTCTAGTCCAGAAATTTGAGCCATCTCTATATAAGCCGTACTCACCTTAGCATCCCAGAGATATTTGGTTTCGATTTTTCTGAATAGCGGATCAGAAGCCATACACTTTATGTATCGATAGTTGCCTTTTATTGCCGCCAAAGTTCCCTCGCCACCATCAGCTAAAGGCAAAACTACAATTTTAACCTCAGGAAGTACTTTGCGAATTCCTTTTGCCAGACTTTGAGCTACTTTTTTTGCAGAAAGCGAATCTTTAAATGAATCTGGGGCAATTAGAATTTTCATTACAAACTCATTAAAT
>JANNWE010000015.1:0-4160 GCA_031414675.1 Cytophagaceae bacterium | reverse complement strand
TTCGAAAGGCACGTCCCGCATATTACCTTGCGATTTTCCTTTTTTTCCAATTAAATCTTCAATACTTACTGGTTCATAATTGAGATAATTAGTGGCTAAATAATCCATTCCGTGTCTTTTTTCTGGCTCTAATATGTAATGAGCAAGCATCGTATCATACAGCTCGCCTTTAATTTCAATGCCGTAATTGCTTAATATGGTGAGGTCATATTTGAGATTTTGGGCAATTTTTTTTATTTTTTCATTTTCAAAAACAATTCTAAACTCTTCCATAATGGCTTGAGCTTCTTCTCGTTTTGGTGGAAAAGGCACGTAGAATGCTTCCTTTGGTCTATAGGCAAATGATAAGCCCACTATTTCTGCATCGGTTGCATCTACATCTGTGGTTTCCGTATCGAAACAAAGTTCGTCCTGAACTTTTAAATATTGAATAAGTTCTTCTCTTTGCTCTTTTCCTTCTATAAGAAAATATTCATGCACAACGGTTTTAATATTTTCTTTAATGGTCGGTAATGCCTCCTCCTCATTTTCAGATACCACATCTCCAAAAAGAGACATTTGGTTGGTTTCGACTTTCGGTTTAGCTTTTACTTCAGAAGAAGTAGCTTGTAAACTTTGCCCAGTATCTTGAGACTTAATTAATCTTGCTTTGAGAGTTTTAAACTCCAATTCATCTAACAATTCGGATAAAAGCTCATTGTTAGGTTCACACATTATTAATTTTTCTTCCTCAAATTCTACAGGAACGTTGATGTCAATTGTAGCTAATTCTTTGGAAAGGATTGCACTTTCTTTTCCTGAAATTATTTTTTCTCCTAATTTGCCAGGAATTTTTTCAGCATTGGCAAGAATACCTTCTGTTGTGTCATATTGTTCTAATAATTTTGCTGCAGTCTTTTCTCCAACACCTGGAATCCCTGGAATGTTATCTACTTTGTCTCCCATAAGCCCTAGCATATCTACTACTTGGTCAATACGTTTCACATCCCATTTGGCTAAAATTTCGGGTACACCCATAACTTCTATGCTGTTGCCCAAAAATGCAGGTTTGTAAAGAAAAATATGTTCATCTACCAGTTGACCGTAATCCTTGTCAGGGGTATACATAAAAACATCAAATTCGTCTTTTGGGGCTTTCTTGGCTAATGTGCCAATTATGTCATCTGCTTCGAAGCCATCTAATTCAATCGTTGGAATATTCAATGCTTGAACTAATCTTTTAACCAAAGGAATAGCCACAGTTATATCTTCTGGCTGAGCCTCTCTATTAGCCTTATATTCAGGATATTGAACATGACGAAACGTAGGAGCTTTCGTATCAAAGCAAACCGCCAAATGTGTTGGTTTTTCTTTTTTTAATACCTCTAAAAGTGTATTCGTAAAACCAAAAACAGCACTGGTGTTTACATTTTTAGAAGTAATTCTTGGGTTTTTGATAAATGCAAAATGAGCACGATAGATAAGTGCCATGGCATCCAACAAAAATAATTTTTTAGGTCGCATATATGATTTGTAAATAGGATTGACTAATTTCGGAAAAATATGAGTAACAAAATACGGTAATTTTGAATAAGGAAAAAATCAATTGGATTAAAAAAACTATTATTCTATTTTTTTTAACAATTTACAGTTTTGGACAAAGTGGAAATAGAAGGGAATTTCAAGAAGGGAATACCACTCAATTAGTGCTTTTTGAAAAATCTTTGCCGTCCAAACAATATGAATTCTCTACTTCTGATTAACAAGTAAAATGGCATGTTTTATTATTAGATTTTATTGAACAAACTACCGGTTATACTCCGAATGTGGCTGCCAGAAGCATAGCGTATATAAACCTGGCTGCCTATGAGTCTATTTTACCCGCTTTTCCTAAACTTCATAGTTTGTCAGGCCAGCTTCAAGATTTTCAAATGCCTGCTACTTTTAATATTGATTCTTCCGAATTTATTCCTCAAATAGCCTTAAACAATGCAATTTTTTATATGGCTGACCAACTTTTTGTGGCAGCACCCTATATTTGGATGGAAAAAGCTGTGGCTTTAAAAGATTCAATCAATGGTATTTTTTCAAAGGACAAATCTAGTTTTTCAGTTTTAAAATCTAAAAATTATGGAAATTCAATAGCAGAATTTATTCTAAAATATGCAGAAAAAGATGGCGGAAAATCAGGCTTGTACAGAAGTTATGATTTAAATTATCAATTACCGAAATGTGAAGGATGTTTCGAAATAAATAGGTCTGCTGATTTAGAAAATACTGGGCCACTACATCCAAATTGGGGGCAAAATAGGACTTTTTTTGAGTCAAATAAAAGCGATTTCGATATAAAACCAAGTTTTGAGTTTTCAAAATACAAAGATTCGAAATTTTATAAAGAAGCCTTGGAAGTTTATGAAACATCGAAATTGGTAACCGCAGGTTCTGAAAAACATATAATTGCCAATTTTTGGGATGACGCAGCCACGTATACCTATACTGCAGTAGGCCATTCTATTTCCATTTTAACACAAGTTTTAAGAGCAAAACCTACAGACTTAGTTAATTCGGCAAAAATATATGTGCAATTAAGTTTAGCCCTTAATGATGCTATGATTTGTGCCTGGGAGTCAAAATACACCTATAATTTGATAAGACCAGTGGCATTTATAAAAAGATACATTGATAGTAAATGGGAACCAACTTTATTAACTCCTCCTTTTCCTGAGTTTCCTTCGGGCCATTCCGTTCAATCTGCAGCAATGGCCACTGTGCTTACCAAGTCAATAGGCGATAGTTTAAGTTTTATCGATTATTCAAAATATTGGGTAGGAGATCCAAGAAAATTTCAAAGTTTTTGGCAAGCGGCAAATGAAACGAGTATCTCGAGATTATATGGTGGCATTCATTTTAAAGAAGCTTTAGTGAAAGGCCAAGAAATGGGTAAAAGAGTAGGGGAGAATGCTCTGAAATTGAAATTTGAGAAGTAAAGGTTTTTGTGGTGGCAATATTTAAAATTGACCTCATAGGAAATTTTGACATATCATTCATCTTGATGAGGTTGGCCTTATTCATAAAAAACTAAATTTTAAGTATGCTTTTGGCGAACCTAAAAAACTCAGTTTTTATTCAAGTTTTCATAATTTACACTCGGTATTTGATCGGGGCGTCTTTTGTGTTCGCAAGTGTTGTCAAAATAAAAGGAGAACGTTTTATGACAGACATGAACATGATAAATGGTTCGCCAGTTCATTCGCTTGGACATATGTTTGAAACTCTTTATCAATCTGGACTTTATTGGAAATTCATTGGAGTTAGCCAACTGATTGCTGCATTTTTACTTATGACACAGCGTTTTTCAAAACTTGGAGCATTATCCTTTTTCCCGATAATTTTAAACATTTTTTTCATAACTACCTCTTATGAATTTGCTGGGACTATTTACATAACTTCATTAATGCTTTTAGCAAATGTTATCTTGTTGATTTGGGATTGGGAAGAACTTAAAACTCTTTTTAATATATACCCTTCGGAGATTATAAATAAAAATAGATTTGAAAAAATGAAAATATGGGAACTTTGTGGTTTAACACTTTTTGCTTTTACAGCAATAGGAAGGAGTTTCGTAATTAATTTTGTAAACTTAATGATTTGGATTATTGGTTGCCTAACTATTGGTATTATTTTTCTAATTATTGGAGTTAGACGAAATAATAAATTGACACATAAGCAAATTAATAACCTATGACAACTTAACGACATTTCACTCGTGGACACATCATCGGACAAGCAGAAATACTGCCACCAAGATGGGTTGCTTATCAATTTCAAATTTCATTCCCAATTTAAATACTTTCTCCAATTATGTTCCTCTTTAAAACCCAGAACTTCACGGATTTTTCTATTCGAAAATAAGGCCTCATACTCTCCCAATTCGCGAGAAATGGGTACATTTGGAAAGAACTTCTCTGCCAATTCTTTACTTGGAATTACAGCTCCGTTGTCGTTGTTGCCAGCGTTGAACACCTGATATCCTAGTCCGTTTTTTTGCAAACATAGATTCACAATCTGCCCAAGGTCACGTGCATCAATATAACAAAAAGCATTTCTTCGACGCACTTCAGGGTTTTTGAAATAATGAGGAAAAAGTTCCGTGTATTCGTGAGGTTCTATTACATTACCGA
>JANNWE010000014.1:0-1626 GCA_031414675.1 Cytophagaceae bacterium | reverse complement strand
TTTTAATTAGGAATTTTATAGGCTAAATAATCCATTTTTGTTTCTTAGACTTTGCGTTTTTTTAATTCAATGACAAAAAATTAATTTCAATAAATGAAATATTAATTTTTTTGAGTTGATATTTGTTGCCTTGTTTTTAATAATTTGCTTTTTCTTTGATGTATTAGAGTTCAGATTATTTTTTAAGTAACCTATCTATTATGAGGTTTAAGTTATTTTTAATTTTATGTTTCATTGGTCTTTTTTTTTCTCTTTTCGGTCAACAAACCATACTGAAGGGCAAGATCAGTGATGCCGAATCTAAAGAGGGTTTACCTTCTTGTAATATTTACATAAACAATACTACGATTGGTACGAATACAGACCTGGAAGGCAATTTCGGAATTTCTTATTTTGCAGAAGGAGAATTTGAATTGGTAGTAACTTATGTTGGCTATGTTTCCCAAAGAATGAAGATTAAGCCAAATCTAAAAGAGGTCATTAATTTAACTATTTTTTTAGTGCCTTCTAATTTTCAGCTCACCGAAGTGCAAGTAAAAGCTAAAAGAGATAAGAGATGGGAAAAGCAGCTTAAAAGATTCCAATTGAGTTTCTTCGGTGAAAGTGAGTTTGCAGAAAATTGCGAAATTCTAAACCCTTGGGTTATAGATTTTGAAGAAGATAATGATGGATTAAGAGCGAAAGCTGATCAACCCATAAAAATAAACAATACATCTTTAGGGTATAATTTAAATTTTGATCTAAATAGTTTTTTTGTTTCTAAAAATTCATATAAAATTTCAGCAACTGTTCAGTTCTTAGAAAAAGAACCAAATTCAAAAACAGAGATGAAAAGGTGGCTCGAAAACAGGGCCATTGCTCACAAAAAATCTCAAATATTTTTTTTCAAATCATTGATTGATAACAAATTAACTGAAAATGGATTTTTGATTTATGAAGATAAACCGGGTAGTGTGCCTAATGCAATTCGAAGCAATCTTTTTAGATTAGAAATTGGAAAAAGTGTTATTGAAAAAAAAGCGGTGGAATTATTTGACGCAGATTCAAACTTAGACCTAAAGCGAATTTTAATAAGTAATACTTTAGAAATACATAATGAAAAGTTAGAAAGTCCTTTAAAAACCTATGTGGATACCCCCTATGCAGTAAGTTGGATACAAACAAATAATGGAGAGGTAATTGTAAATAAAAACGGAATACCCATAAATCAAACCGATGTATTTGTTTCTGGAGATATGAATTTTTTAAAAGTTTCAGGGATGCTTCCATTAAATTATAACCCTAGTGCCACTGAAAATGAAGCTTATTTTTTAAAATTTGAAAAGCCAAAATTTACTGAACATGTACATTTGCATACAGATAGGCTTGCTTATTACCCAGGGGATGATATTTGGTTTAAAGCGTTTTTAACTTATAAGTTGAAAGGTATAAAAGATACTACAAGTAGAATTTTGTACGTACAATTGGTGGATTCAAACAAAAATGTAATTGATAAAAAAAGAATAGAAATTACAAATGGTTACGCCTATGGGGAGTTTAATTTACCAGAAAATTTACCGAGAGGCCAATACCAATTAAGGGCTTTTACACACTATATGTTGAATTTTGATAAGCAGTTTCTGTTTC
>JANNWE010000013.1:0-8885 GCA_031414675.1 Cytophagaceae bacterium | reverse complement strand
TTGCTTTTTAGTATGTTTTTTAGATTTCTTTTTAGGCTCTTGGTAGTCAAAATGTGATTGAAATTTTTCTTTATTTTCTTCCATATAGCGTTCAAATCCTTTTTTTATGATTTCATCTGGATCCATATCAATTCCAAATTTACTTTTTACTAATTCAAAAATAAAGTCTTGTTCAGTTCTATTTTTTTTAAATTCTTCCTTATTGTATTTTAAATATAGTGCTTTTAAAATGGCATTGTCCTTTTCTGAATTGTTTAATAATTCTTCCAATTCATCGAGAATATATTCCTCAAAAATTAGAAACTTAGTTTTTGAAATAACAATTTGATCTACTACTTCATCTAAGCGAATAATTTTATTTATTTGATATTGGGCTTGTTCTTTAAACAAGGGCTGCAGTTCTGATTGTAATCGTGGAATAGCAATACGCATTCCTTCTGTTAAATTTTCTTGATGAAGTTTTTTGATAGAGATATCATTTAGTAGCTTTTCATACCGTTGAAATAATTTTGATTTTTTTGACTGTCCTGTTTTATTTTGAATAATTTGGTTAGACATTTTGCTTTTTTTTAATATAATATATGCTAAATCCTTTTTGAAAACTTTCGAAAGTAAAGCCCAAATTTATTTATGATTTTAGCTATAAAAGACTTATTTGATAATTTTAAACGACTGGAAATTGCATAATGCAAATTTCTACAAATAATAGTAAATTGTCTATTTTAAAAGTATTTTAAATTTGATTTTTGAGTTTGGTAAAAATGCACCTATTTTTATCTAAAATTAATGATTTATTGGTGGAAAACATACCATTGGCAGAGCGCCTAAGACCTAAACTATTAGATGATTATATTGGGCAAGAGCATATCTTGGGTAAAGGCAAGCCACTTAGGAATGCCTTGGATTCTGGAATTGTGCCCTCTATGATACTTTGGGGGCCTCCAGGGGTTGGTAAAACTACTTTAGCCCTCATGTTAGCAGAAATAACCAAAAGACAGTTTTACAGCTTAAGTGCAATTAGTGCAGGTGTAAAAGATCTCAGAGATGTTTTAGCTCGGCCTTCGGGTTTATTTTCGCCTATTTTATTCATCGACGAAATCCATAGATTCAATAAATCTCAACAAGATTCTTTATTAGGTGCTGTAGAAAAAGGCAAAGTTACTTTGATAGGAGCTACAACAGAAAATCCTTCTTTTGAGGTGAATTCTGCTTTGCTTTCGCGTTGTCAAGTGTATATTTTAGAAGCATTTGGTCAAAAAGAGCTAAATGGATTATTACAAAGGGCTTTAAAGTTTGACATTTGGCTAAAAGAAAAAAATGTAAAAATCTTAAAAACAGACTCTTTGTTTAGACTAAGTGGGGGAGATGGCAGAAAGCTTTTGAATTTGGTAGAATTAATAGTTAATGCACAATTGGGGAAAACAGAAATACAAATTGATGATGATTTAGTAGAAGAAGTTGTTCAGAGAAATATAGCCAGATACGATAAATCTGGGGAACAACATTATGACATTATTTCTGCATTTATTAAGAGTATAAGAGGCTCTGACCCCAACGCTGCTGTTTATTGGATGGCGAGAATGATTGTAGCTGGGGAGGATGTGAACTTTATTGCCAGGCGAATGCTCATATTGGCTTCTGAAGATATTGGTATTGCAAATCCCACTGCTATGATGGTAGCAAATGCTTGCATGGATGCAGTAAAAAAGATAGGATATCCGGAGAGTAGAATTATTTTATCTCAGACAGCCATTTATTTAGCTACATCACCAAAATCTAACGCTTCGTATTTAGCCATTGACAAGGCGATAACTTTGGCTGAAAATACCGCTCATTTGCCAGTTCCTTTAGATTTGAGGAATGCACCTACAAAATTAATGAAGGAAATAGGGTATGGAAAAAGCTATAAATATTCTCATGATTTTGAAGGAAATTTTAAAGCTCAAAACTTTCTTCCAGATGATTTAAAGGGAACAAAAATTTATGAACCGGGAAACAATGCAAGAGAAAACGAAATTAAAAAATTACTCCATAACTGGTGGGGAGAATGGTATGGGTATTAAAATAAATTTTGTTGATTTTATGTGAGTCTTTAAAGCGAATAGGTTGTTAAAATTATACTTTTTCTGTCACAATAAAATCTTCTTTTGATATGCCTTGTTTTACAAAAAGTTCCCCTAAAAATCCTGCAAGAAATAGTTGAGAACCTAAAATTATAGCTACTAAAGCCAAATAAAATAATGGATTTTCTGTAACATTTCTAAAGGGTTGATGAGAGTAAATACAGTAAAGTTTTTGAATAATTAAAGACACGGTAATTAAACTTCCTAAGAAAAAAGAAAGGAAACCAAAAGATCCAAAAAAATGCATTGGCCTTCGACCAAATTTATTTATAAAAGTAATGGATAAAAGATCTAAAAATCCATTGATGAAACGCTCTAATCCAAATTTTGTATAACCATATTTTCTAGACTGGTGTTGAACAACTTTTTCCCCTATTTTTGTAAATCCATTCCATTTGGCAACAACCGGAACATAACGGTGCATTTCACCATAAATAGTTAAACTTTTGGTCACTTTGGAATTGTAGGCCTTTAATCCGCAATTGAAATCGTGTAGGTAAATATCTGATATATACCGAGTAACTGCATTGAATAGTTTTGTTGGAATTGTTTTGGTAATAGGGTCAAATCTTTTTTGTTTCCACCCGGATACCAAATCAAAACCATCTTGTTTAATCATTTGGTACAATCCAGGAATCTCTTCTGGGCTGTCTTGTAAGTCGGCATCCATAGTAATTACCACTTCACCAATTGCTTCATTAAATCCTAGTTGAAGAGCAGCAGTTTTGCCATTGTTTCTTGAAAATTTTAAACCTACAACTCTTGAATTTTGAATTTTAAGTCTTTTGATTACTTCCCATGAACCATCATTACTACCGTCATCAATAAATAAAATTTCATAGGAAAAATCATTTTCATCCATAACTTTCTTAATCCAATCATGAAGTTCCTGAAGAGACTCTTCTTCATTGAAAAGAGGAATAATTACGGATATATCTACTTTTTCCATTTAATTGAATTATTTATGCAAATTTCTAAAAATTCAGGTAATAATCGCTCAAAAGATTAACAAATCTTTGGCTATAAGTTTTTGAGTCGGATTCGTAAATGCAAATCTCCTCATTTTTTTGTACAAAAAGCTTTTCTTTTTTAAATTGTGCTATTTTTCTAAACTCGACTTTCATCGGGTTGTGTTTAATACTAATCATATTTTGTACCCAAAAATCATACTTCTTGGCAATCTCCATAAAATTATTCATTTCTTTTATAGGTAAAAGCACCCAAAAGCTTCCATTTTCTGCTAGTAGAGTACTACTTCCTTGACATAATTCATCAAAAGTCAATGTTAAAGAATGATGTGCTATGTTTTTACCTTTTTTTGGGGATAGAAGTTGATTCTCATAAAAGGGGGGATTACTAATAATCAAATCAAACTTAGTTTTAGCATGAGTTAAATAGTTTTGTAAAGAATCATTTATTATGGTAATCTGACTATTATAATTGCTATTTTTTATATTTGAACTTGCTTCTTGTGCAGCCAACGATTCAATTTCTATCCCAATTATATGTGTAGAATTTTTTTTTTGAGCTTGCATTAATGCTAATAATCCCGTTCCTGTTCCTATATCCAAAATATTAGATGTTTTTTCTTCTATTTCGATTAAAGAACCAAATAGGCAGGAATCAGTGCAAACCTTCATGGAGGTTTGCTTTTGAAATATGGTAAATTTCTTAAACTTAAACATTACTTTCTTCCAAAATCAGCGGGATTTTCGCCCCACATTTTTGTTTCCCATTTAAGTACCTTATTAGAGAAATTATTATCCTTTAACCATATTTCTGCTCGAATTAGCAATTCAAAAAGTTCAGAATTCCTTCCTGTAGGTAAAAGTTTAGTATTCGATTTTTTATTTCTCACCCAACTAATTGCTGTTTTTGAATCAGAATAAACGGGTAGAAGTGAATTATGTTTTTTTAACAATGCAAGAGCGTGAACAATCGCTAAAAATTCCCCAATGTTATTAGTTCCGTCTTGAAAAGGACCTTTTTTGAAAAGTAATTTGCGAGAATTTAACTCAAAGCCTTGATATTCCATGTCACCAGTTTTTGTGTTCCATGCGGCGTCTACAATAATAGCTTCTTGAATTGGGGTTTTTGTAAAGAGTTGAGTAGGTTTTGCGGAAACACCTTTAGGGCTAACACTAGAGAAATAGTTTTTTTTAATGGCTATTTCAGCTTCTTTTAATGTATCGAATGATTTATATTGAGCACCTTCAAATCCTTCAACTAATTTTTTGCATTCTTCCCAAGTATTGAAAATGCCTTTTTCTCTTCCTGACCATATCGCATAAAACTTATTTTTTTTTGCCATATATTAGTTTAAAACCATTTTTTCCTCTTTACAGTCATAATAGGCATAAAAACTAGAATGGAAATTCTCTTCTGGTATTTTTGATACTTCAAAGTCAACTTTTCCTACATAAAAATCTCTGAAACTCTCCGTGTTATTAATAATTTTTTGAATGAAGGTATGCTTTGGTTTTCCGATTGCCATTCCAAATTCTTGAATATCCGGTTTGAACATTAAATTTAGAGGAATTTTATATTTATTACCATTTCTAGCCAAACAAACTGGAATAGGCTCAAATTCCTGATCTCCACCATAAAAACCATATTTTTTTTGAGCAATTTTAAATTCTTCTTCATTTTCTCCAAATAGGATGGCAAGTTTTTTTCTAGGAGAAGAAATGCCATTTTGTATCAAAGAATCTGTTTTTTGTAGTAATTTCCTTAGATTAAAAACATTTTTTCCAGACCTAATTCTCTCCCTGATGGATTGTCTGATAAGATAAGTTATGGAATCAGTAATATTAAATCCAATCTCTGCCATTTGTTTAAAAATAAACGAGGTGGTTGACATTCCAGGAATGGTATTTGGATCATGAAGGATAACTTCATTCTCTGGCGTTAGAAATCCATCAATTCTACTAATAACACTCATGCTAGTAATTTCAAAAGCACTTAAAATTCTTTCATGAATTTTATCCAGGTTTTCATTACTAGTTAGAACGGGTATTCTTTTTTTACTAGCAGAAGATTTGTATTTTGACTTAAAATCAAAAGATTGAATATCACCATAAACTTCAGCAGGTGGTAAAGCAAATGCTTTCCCGAAATCATCTTGAATTACTCCGCAAGAAAACTCTTGGCCACTGGTGAACTCTTCAATCAATACATAATCTTCGCTATTTACGGAACTTAAAAGTGCTTTTTCGTTAGCAATAAGATAATGGTCTAATTTATTCAGCAAAATAGAAGGATGATATATAACTTCATCATTTAAAACTACTGGAAAACCTATGCCCTCATCCAGATTGGACATTTTTTCCATCTGGTTGGCCTTTTGTCTTTTGCTAAGCTTTTGCCAATCTTTTTTTAAAATTTGAGTTTCAAACAAACATTGGCTCACCCCTTTAGAAAACTCTTCTAAACTTCTCTTTTTAATAATGGCTACTCCTATGGATGATCCTTGATGAGGTGCTTTTACTACTAATGGAAAGCCTATTTCAGAAATTAACTCAGAAAAAAGTTTGGATTTATCTGCTTTTGCCCATTGATCTTTTGAAATGGTTTTGTATTTTTTAGTTTGGCCCGTTACCAAAGCCATAAGTTTATTTTGAACTGGTTTATCTATTCCTACACCTGAACCTAAAATGCCGGGCCCCATATAAGGAACTCCAATCCATTCTAAAATACCTTGAATATTACCATCTTCAGCAAATGGGCCATGCATTACCACAAAAGCAAAATCAATTAGATTCTTTATTTCCTCTATTTTTACTTGTGATCCTATTTTGTATATTAATTTATACAATTGCGTATCTTTAAGTGGACCTAAAGATTCGATGTATATTTTAAATCCGTTGTTGTGATTTTTTGAAGGATAGAAACTTCTTATATCAGATTCGTAAAGTAATTGTGGGTCAATTTTTATAAAATTTCCAATACTATCAACAAAAATAACAATTGGTTCAAAATACCTTTTATCAAGGTGTTCATAAGCGGTTCTTCCACCCAAATAAGAAATTTCCCTTTCTCTGGATTGACCGCCAAAAAATATCCCAACTTTTATTTTATTTTCCATAGTGCCGAATTAAGTCTATTTAGGCATTAAAAATCTAAATTATTTGCAAGATAGAAAAAAAAATTACCCTTTGATAAATCAAAAGGCAACATTTATAAAAATTGATTATTTTTTTCTTAGTTAGAATTGAAAACATGAATATTTGATGCTTCCACTTTTCTAATTTCAGGGACATTTTTTAATATAGCATCTTCTAAACCAGCTTTAAAGGTCATAGAAGACATTGGGCATGTTCCGCATGACCCCACTAATTCAAGCTTAACAATGTAATCTTCAGTTATTTCACTTACAATTACATTTCCACCATCTGCCTCTAAATAAGGCCTTACCTTATTTAAGGCTTCTTCAACGCGGTTTAATAAATCTTCCATAATTTCATAAAGTCCTTACAAATATATTGAAATTAACTAAAAATACCTAAAATTGATTTCATTTTGAGGCAAATACTTGTGTCCAATAATTCTCATTTGTACCTATACCCATTTCTTTAAAATTTGGATTCATTAGATTTTCGCAATGAGAAGGGCTATTTTTCCAGGCTTCTATTACTTCTTTTTCAGAAGGACTGAATCCCTTTGCCATAAAAATATTCTCTCCAAAGGTTTTCCAAATATATCCGGAATTAGTAATTCTTGTTAGCGGATTTGAACCATCAGGACTTACATGAGAAAAGTATTTTTTAGTAGACATATCGATACTATGTGCTAAAGCAATTTTTTCTAAAGTAGTGTTCCATACTACGGATTCAGTTTTCCCGAAGAACTTGTTACCACAATTACAACCATCATTTCTTAGCTGATTGACCAAATCAAGGAATTCATTTTTCTTTGCATTATTTACATCCGGAATTTCTTCTATCTTCTGACAAGAAAAAAAAGCAATTAATATAATTCCGTAAAGAAGTTTAGCCATTTATGAGTTATTATTTCATAAATTTTTAACAAAATTCGTTCCAAATAAAAAGAAAGAAATTATTACTTTAAGCAAATGTATTTATTTTAACTCGCTCAGTTTTAGGAATATTGGCATTTCTCATTGCTATTTGTCTCGCTAAATTTTCTGAGGCAATTTTGAATGCTTGACTAGTTAAATTGTCTTGATCCATTACAATTGGCCTACCTTCGTCTCCTCCCTCTCTAATTTTCTGAACTAAAGGAATTTGGCCTAATAATTGAACTCCAAATTTGTCAGCAATTTGTTGTCCCCCTCCTTGCCCAAATATAAAGTATTTATTGTCTGGAAGTTCGGAAGGTGTAAAATAAGACATATTTTCAATTACCCCCAGAATAGGAACATTAATATTGGATTGACTAAACATAGACCCTCCTTTTGTTGCGTCAGCTAAAGCCACTTTTTGAGGGGTTGTAACTATTACAGCCCCGGTAACTGGAACAGTTTGAACCAAAGTTAAATGAATATCACTAGTACCTGGAGGTAAATCAAGCAAAAGATAATCTAGCTCTCCCCAATCTACATCGCCAAAAAATTGCTTCAATGCCTGGCTTGCCATTGGCCCTCTCCAAACCACAGCACTTTCTGCAGGAGTAAGAAAACCGATTGAAATCATTTTAATGCCGTATTGCATAATTGGTGAGATCATGTTTTTTCCATCAATTACGGATATCATAGGTTGCAGGTCTTCTACTCCAAACATTATTGGAATAGAAGGTCCCGAAATATCAGCATCTATTATTCCTACTTTAGCTCCAGCATTTTTGAGTGCCATTGCCAAATTTACCGTGACAGTTGATTTTCCTACACCTCCCTTTCCTGAAGAAATGGCTATAATATTTTTAACCTGAGGTAATAAAATGTTTTTATTCAAAACACTAGTTACTTCAGAAGTCATATTTATTTTAATTTCTATTCCTTTTCCGAATTCCGAAACCAAGGCATCCGTACAGCGTTTCTTTATAAGCTCTTTTAAAGGACAAGCAGGGGTAGTTAAAACAACGGTAAAAGTTATTTGATTAACTCCAATTTCAATGTCTTTTATCATGTTTAAAGTAACCAAATCTTGTTTTAAATCTGGTTCCTCTACTGTGCTTAGTGCTTTTAAAACTTTCTCTTTATTGATTGTAAATTCTCCCATTAAATGTAATTATTGTTTTTTTTAACATCTATTTTTAACAATTAGTTCTTATTTTTCTACTTGGCTATTAAGCAGCATAAGCTCTTTTTTTATATCAATCTTAGTAGATAAACTTTGGATTTTCTCTATTGTTTTTTTTATAAATATTTGATGCTGAATGGTTTTAGGATTGAAGGGTTTATGTGCCAATGCAGATTTTATTTTTTTCCATTCGCCAATAAAATTTAATAAATCTTTATTAAAATAAGAATTGGAAAAAAATTCTATAATATACTCCTCTGCTATTTCATTTGGATGAATTAAATCTGCCTTGTAAAATCTATAATCTCTAAGATCGTCCAACATTATTTCATAAGCTGGGAAATAAGTCACATCATTGAATTGCGAAATAACTTCATGGACTAAAACCCTAATAATAGATTTACTTAAATTATTAAGTGAAATTGTGTCTTTCAAATGACGAACAGGACTAATTGTTACTATTATTTTTAAATTAGGATTGAATTTTTTTAATCCATGATATAAATTTCTAAATATTAAAACTTGATCGTCTAGACTTAGTAATTTTTTCTCGAAAAGATTGTTA
>JANNWE010000012.1:0-3609 GCA_031414675.1 Cytophagaceae bacterium | reverse complement strand
GTAATTAACACCAATTTGAATATGCCATGGGAAATTTTATGGGGCCCAGACGATTATATTTGGATAACCGAGAAAGCAGGAAAAATAAGTAGGGTAAACCCAGAAACAGGCCAGAAATTTGAATTAATAACGATACCAGACTTTTTAAATTATGGCGAAGGTGGCTTATTAGGCATGGTTTTACATCCAGATTTTATAACTAATCCTTATGTTTATGTGGTTTATAATTACGGTACTCAACCTTCAGGTGTTCTAGAAAAAGTAGTGAGATATACCTATGCTAGTGGAACCCTAAATAGCCCTTTAATTCTATTTGATAATATACTAGGCTGGGTTAATCATAATGGCAGCAGATTGGTTATTTCACCTGATTTAAAATTATATATCACGACTGGAGATGCCGCAAATACTTCCAACCCCCAAAATAACAATTCTATCAACGGAAAAATATTACGGATTAATTTAGATGGTACTATCCCTGCCGATAATCCCAACCCAGTGCAAACACCCCTAGGAGCTATTTGGAGCAAAGGCCACAGAAACCCACAAGGCATGGTTTTGTTTAATCAAAAATTATATGTGAGCTCCCATGGCGACAATACGGAAGATGAGATAAATTTGGTTGAAAAGTCGGGAAATTATGGGTATCCAAATGTAGTTGGCCCCTGTGATACGCCAACAGAAATAACATTTTGCAATACTAATAACACTATTCAACCTATTTTTTCTTCGGGAAATGTAACTTGGGCTTTTTGTGGCTTAGACTATTACAGCAGCGATAACTATCCTAGATGGAAAAACAATTTGCTTATGGTTTCACTAAAAAATCAGTCCTTTTATGCTTTTAAACTAAGCGAAGATCGAAATTCTATCCTTGGCCAACCCACTATCTATTTTGCAAATCAATACGGCCGTCTAAGAGATATCGCTATTTCTCCTTCAGGAAAAGTTTATTTTTGTACCAACAATCTAAATCCTTCCGATAAAATTATTGAGATTACTCCTGTAGTTGACTAAAGAATAGGAGCTTAAAATAAAAGCCACGAATATTTAAACATCAAAATTAAAGTTCTACATTAGGTAAAAAAATCGTCTAAAAATTATATCTTTGTTACTGCTTTTTTATCTCATTAATCGACAAACCTTATCTAATGAAAAAATTATTCTTTTTGGGATTTATGTCCCTATTTTTTTGTCTTAAATCACTTGCTCAAAATTCACTATTACTTCGTCAGCCTGCCATCAATAAGGACGGTTCCTTAATTGCATTTTCGTTTCAAGGAGATATTTGGACAGTCCCTAGCTCTGGCGGAAAAGCTGTTCGACTAACTATCCATGAAGCGTATGAATCCAGCCCGACTTTTAGTCCCGATGGCAATCAAATTGCTTTTTCTGGTGGTAGATTCGGCAATAATGACTTGTTTGTAATGCCAACCGAAGGTGGTTTGCCAAATCGACTAACCTATCATTCAGGAGCTGACAATATTGCAAGTTGGACGGTTAAAGACAAAATTTTATTTTCAACAAATCGGGAATTTCGCCAATTAGAACGTCCAAGCGAAGTATATAGTATTTCTCCAAACGGTGGCACAGAATCCAGATTTTTAGATGCAGTAGGACACGACCCAGTACTTTCTCCTGATGGGCGCTTCTTAGCATTTGTTCGGGGAGATTTAAACCCGGTAGCAAGACAGGAATACACTGGTAGCTCAAATCGTGATTTATGGCTTTACGACATCAAAAACAAATCATTCCACAAACTTCTTGGCTTTGAGACCAACGATGTTTTTCCTCAATGGGGTGGTAATAATTCTATTTACTTTTTAAGTAGCGTTGATGGTTCTTATAATATTTATCGCTTAAAAATTGATGGCAATGGCAAAAGCTTAGGAAAGCCAGAAAAACTTACCAATTATAAAGATGAATCTATACGTGCATTTGGAATATCGGCAGATGGAACTTCACTAGTTTTTGAAAAAGATATGAATATTTACACAATGAAAACTTCAGGGGGTTCAGCTCAAAAGATTTCTATTCAAATCAACGCAGACGAAAGATTGGATGCATCTGAACAAAAAACACTAAGTACCGGTGCTACCGAATATGCTGTTTCTCCAAATGGAAAATTATTAGCTTATTCTATTCGTGGTGAAATTTTCGTAAAAGAGGCAGATAAAGAAAAAACCAGAAGCATTAATGTTTCCAACCATGCATTTAGAGATCTTGAACCCAACTGGTTAAATGATTCTACATTGCTTTTTACGAGTGATAGAGCTAATGGGAATTTTGATATCTATTTGATGCGTTCGGCGGACTCTACGCAAAAAAATATTTTCAAAACATTAAAACATGAATTGATTCAAATTACAAAAACACAAGGCAGCGAAAAAGCCATTGCAATAGCGAATGATGGAAAAAAAATAGCCTATATTAGAGGAAGAGGTACACTTATAGTAGCAGATATTGCAGCTGATGGAAAGCTAAGCAATGAAAAAATATTGAACGAATACTGGAGTCCTGCAAATGGAATAACTTGGAGTCCTGATAATAAATGGTTGGCATATTCTCAAAATGACTTGTATACCAACATAGAAGTTTTCATTCAAGCAGCAGATAATTCTTCAAAACCTGTTAATGTTTCTATGCACCCAAGAACAGACGCTCAACCCTTTTGGAGTGCTGATGGCTCTAAATTGGGTTTCATTTCAGAACGTAGTGCAGGAAAAAGCAACGATATTTGGTTTGTTTGGTTGAAAAAAGAAGACTGGGAAAAAGAAACACAAGATTGGCAAGATAAAGACACGCCATCGGCGGAAGCTCCTCCTGTAAAAGCCGGATCTGATAAAAAAGAAAAAGCCCCTAAACTTGTAAAAATAGATTTTGATAAAATTCATGAACGAATAATTCAAGTTACCAACTTTCCGGGTGATGAAAATAATTTTGTGATTTCTAAAGATGGGGAAACTTTTTATTACACCACCAATAGCAGTACTGCCAAAGGCACTGATCTTTACAGCATAAAGTGGGATGGGAAAGATTTAAAAGAAATAACGAAAGGAGGCTCAAATCCAAATTCAATTTCATTAGATAAAGAGGCAAAATATTTGTACTATTCAAAACAAGGGGGAATAGCCCGCATAGATTTAAAAACTAGTGTTTCAGAAAATTTACCTTTTATTTCAAAAATGAAAGTCGATTTTAAGGCAGAACGAACACAGGTTTTTGAAGAAGCCTGGAGAACCATTCGTGACGGATATTATGATCCAAAATTTCATGGACACGATTGGGAAAAACTCCGTGAAAAATATAAAGAGCGTTGTATTAATGCAAGCACCAGCAACGATTTTAGAGATATGTTTAATCTGCTTTTAGGTGAACTTAACTCCAGCCATATGGGACTTATGGTTACAGATAGAGTAGAAACCCAAAAAGAAGCCACGGGACTTTTAGGTGCTGAAATTATGCCAATCAAAGAAGGAGTGAGAATAAGCCATGTTGTACCTGAAACTCCTGCAGATAAAGAGAAAAGCAAACTGAATGAAAATGACATAATACTAGCTGTAAACGGGGAATTAGTTAATAATAATGAAAATTTTCATAACTTAATGA
>JANNWE010000011.1:0-10567 GCA_031414675.1 Cytophagaceae bacterium | reverse complement strand
GAGGTTAAAAATATTCCTCCATAACAACTTATACAATAACTTTGCTGTTCAGTTAACTTAAAGGTCCATAAATAATTATCTCCTTTGGTAATTTCGTCTTTTGTATCTATATAAATATATAGCGTTTTGGAGCCCAAAGGAATTGATGACGGAAATTTAAAAACCCCTGGGCATTATATTTATATAGATACAAAAGACGAAATTACCAAAGGAGATAATTATTTATGGACCTTTAAGTTAACTGAACAGCAAAGTTATTGTATAAGTTGTTATGGAGGAATATTTTTAACCTCCCCTTTGCCCGCTGGTAGGTGTTCTCCAGTGGCAGCATTAACGGCTGATGGTATAACCTATGATTATAGTTGCAGCGGAAATTGTTGGGATATCATATTTTCGAATGAAATTAATGTAATGAGCGACGTTTATTCCAATGGAAATGAAATTAAAGGTAGACTAATAGGTAAAATTCCAATTTACCAGTCGCAAGGAGCTTTATTGGAAGTATTTCAACAAAATGTTTCACCTTCTGCATTTAGATATTTAAAACTTTTAGCGAGTCAATCTCAGAATTCTGGGACTCTTGTCGATTCTCCACCCGCAGCTTTAGTTGGAAATATCGTAAATGAAAATGATAAATTTGAAAGTGTAGGAGGCTTTTTCATGGTGGGAAATTCAAAGTCAATAAAATTTTGGCTAGATAGAAAGGATGCCAAAAATTATGAAGCAACAGGCTTGTTTGGAAGACCAATAAATGCAGAACCTGCCTCAGCAGATGGGTCAAGACCTCCATTTGCCCCTTGTTTAAAATCAAAAAATAGAACTCCGACTAAACCAGTTGGCTGGCCTTTATAAAAAAATAGTATGAATAAAATCGTTTGTTTTCTTCTTCTTTTAGCTAATGTTTCTTTTGGACAGGTTAATTTTACAATTTCTGGACAAGTAATTGATTCACTGTCTAGAGAGCCACTCGCAGGTGCAAGCATTAATTTAAACTATGGCGAACAAAATCTTGTTTCAGATAAAAAAGGCAATTTTGTTATTAATACTTTTAAAAATGAAGTTATAGTCGTTGTTAGATTTGTTGGCTATAAGCCTTTTAGGACTACTTTAATCATCAATAAGAGTACTGATATAAGAATTGCCATTATTCAAGTTTCAAATGATTTAGAAGATGTTATTGTATCTAGCAAATCTCAACAAGACTTAGTTAAACGTCCAATTTTAGGAGTTTATTCTTTAAACATAAAAACCCTAAATAAGATACCAACGGCATTAGGGGAAGTTGATATTTTAAGAGGCCTTCAAATGTTACCGGGGGTAACAAGCGTAGGAGAAGCAGCTAATGGGGTAAATATTAGGGGAGGAGCCACAGATCAAAATTTAATATTATTAGATGACGCTCCAATTTTTAATCCTACACACATGTTTGGATTATTTTCGGCTTTCCCTTCAGAGGCGGTATCAAATTTTGATTTGTATAAAGGGAATGTTCCCGCCAGGTTTGGAGGAAGGGCCGCAGCGGTATTAGATGTAAGTTTGTCAAATCCTTCTTTAGATAAATTCAAAATGTCTGGTGGTATAAGTTTGGTTTCAAATAGAATAAAAATTGAAACGCCTATAATAAAAGACCGATTGGCTATTGTAATTTCAGCTCGTGGAGCTTTTAATGACTTTTTACTGCCTTTAGCCTCAAAAAAATTAGAGAATATCAAAGCTAAATTTGGGGATGGATCTTCAAAGATTTTTTTTAAGGCTAATTCAAAAAATACGTTTACATTATCATCTTATCTGAGTAAAGACTATTTCCAAACTGAAGTTCTGGGCTCAATAAATGAAATAAATTCTACAAATACGCAATATGATTATCAAACGTTTAACAATACCCTTAATTGGTTTTATGCAATAAATTCAAATTTAAATATTCAGACCAAATTAATAAGCTCAGAATATTTGCCAGTTACTTTATTACCTGAGTTGAATTCCAAAAACAAAGTAAAGATTAAATCTGGAATTGATTACAAGCAAGTTAAATCAAATATTAACTATTTTAAAGGAAAGCATAAATTTGAAGCGGGTATTGATGGAATAAGATATTTAATAAATCCGGGAGAATTAGATCCCGGCTCAAATGAAAATATAAAGTATATTAAAACTCAAAATGAAAAAGGATTAGAATTTGGTGCATATTTAGAAGACGAAATGGAAATTTCTAAAAAATTAGTAATTTCAGCGGGTATTCGATACTCTTATTTTATAAATATGGGGCCTGGTTCTTACAGGACTTATCAAACAGGTTTTGCACGAGATGAGATCTCATTAATTGATACTGTTTTTGTTAGCGGCAACACAAATATTAATAGTTATGGGGGTTTTGAACCAAGATTTGGACTACGTTACCAATTGGATAATGGAAAGTCGATAAAGGCCGGATATAATTTAATGCGTCAATATCTTCAAACAATAACTAACACCACCACTCCTTTACCTACCTCAAGATGGAAAACTTCTGACCTTTATATAAAACCTCAGGTTAGTTCTTTATATACAGTAGGTTATTTTCAAGAGCTAAAAGACAATATTTATGAATATTCTTTTGAAGCATATTTACGCCAAACTAATAATATTGTGGATTATAAACCGGGAGCTGATTTCTTGCTACAAGAATACCCCGAAAGTCAATTGCTACAAGGTATAAACAAATCATATGGATTAGAATTTATGATTTCCAAAAAGAAAGGGGAATTAACAGGGTGGGCAAATTATACCTACTCAAGAAGTCTAAATAAAGTCAATGAAGGACCTGCTGTTTCTCAGCAAGTTAATCTGGGAGATTGGTATAATGCAAATTATGATAGACCTCATTCTATAAATACTACTTTAGTTTTTAATCAAGGAGCCCATCACGATTTCTCTTTTAACTTTACATATAGTACCGGAAGGCCATTTACTATGCCTCAAGGTTTTATACTATTTCAAGAAAAATCATATCCATTTTATTCGCTAAGGAATAATGCAAGAATTCCAGATTATCACAGATTAGATTTTGCTTGGAACATCTATAACCCTAGCATGGATGAGAAAAAACGTTGGAAAGGAAATTGGACTTTTACGGTTTACAATCTTTATGGAAGAGCAAATGCATATTCAATATTTTTAAAAACTCAAGGTACAGCAATAAAAGCGAATAAACTGACAGTTTTTGGAGCTCCCATAGTTTCTTTGTCTTACAATTTTAAATTTTTAGAAAAACTAAAACCAATAAATAAAAACTTTACTGGCTTTTTTTAAAATTCAATTTATATCATTGTCACTTTTCTGGCAAATGAATTTCAGCTATCATACAGCGAGCTGAGCCACCTCCAAAAGTTTCTATTACTCCTAGATCGCAAGCAATTATCTCTGCTTTAAAGTCTAAATTGTCAATTTGATTAGCATTTAATGAAGCCAAGGCCCTTGTGGACATAACTATGAATTTTTTCTCATATTTATTTTTAAGTAGAAGCATATTTCCTGCAAAATTATTCATTTGTTCCATAGAGATTTCAATAATCTCTTTTCCACTATTTTCTATTTTTTGTTTAACCATCAATCGTTCATCTAAATTTGGGATGGCTGATAAACAAATTACACAAAAGGTGTCACCCATACACATCAACACATTAGTATGATAAATTGCATCGCCATCTTCATCTAAAGCGTTAAAAGTGACAATCTCATAACCATTCATTTGCTTTTGCCAGGCTTTTAATACATCTGGATGAGTTCTTGATGATAAACAAGCATAGGCAATTCTACTCATTCTATCCAAAACCAAACTTCCTGTACCTTCTAAAAATTTGCCTTCTTCCTCAAAATGAGAAAAATCCAGAATTACATCCAAGTCAAAATTTTTCTTTAATTCGTCTAATATATCCATTCTTCTTTCTGCCCTTCTGTTTTCGGCTTCCATTGGGTATAATATGGCTTTTCCACTATAATGCGTTGATATCCAATTGTTAGGAAAAATACTATCTGGCGTAAAAGGCTCTAAAGTATCGTTAAAAATCAATACATTTATGTCACGAAGTTTTAATTGCTCGGCAAACTCATCAAATGCTTTTTGTGCAGATTCTCCAACATTAATTTCTGCATTACTATCTGATTGTTGAAATTTATTTGTGCCAGCTGTCTCTTTATTATAAGAGAATTTTACTGGGCGTATCATTAGAATGTTAGAAGTTATTTGCTCTTGCATAATATTTTGATTAAAAATTAAAATTAATAATAAATCCGAAGATTAATTGAAAATACTTTTTCTTAGTATAGGCATACTCATACAATGTGATCCACCTCTAGCTCTAGATAGTTCGGCAGAAGGCAACAGAATAATGGTATTTTCAATATTTTCAACTTCAAGCATTCCATCTTCAAGCTTTTGAATTAATTCTTCAGCTGAAATAAGTTTAAATCCATTTTCAATAAATGCTTCTCCGGTTTTATCGTTTCTGTCGTATCCTATTGCGACCCCTTCTTTTAATACTAGTAAATTGCATGAATCTGTCCATTGTTCTCTAGCACCAAATGGAAAAATATTGTTTCCTGAATAGATAAATATGACTGGTTCGACACATTTTAAGTCAATTTCTGAAATATATTTTAATAATTCTTCTAAATCATCAAAACTTCTATTTTTTATGATTCCTTCTTCTTTATAAAATTGTTTAATGATTATTTCCTCTCGATTTATTCTTTGCCCCAATTTATCCCAAGCCTCTTCTTTTATTGCAAATTCTTTTGTTCTTCCCAAAGACCCTAATAGCACCCATACATTGCGCTTAATTTGAGTAAAAATAGTATCTATATGCATGTAATCTCGCTTAGCTGGAATTTTAATTAAAGACACTTTTTTTATTATCTGTTTTTCGAAAAGTTTATTAATTACTTGCCTAGCAGCTTCGACAGAGGTTCTTTCGCTAATACCTATCAATAAATGACCTGGTGCTACCATCATGACATCACCTCCTTCTAAGGTATCAATCCTATGTCCTTGTTCCTCTTCAGGAAGTAAAAAATGATCTTCATTTTCCTCAATCTCGATGATTTTATTTGTTAAACACTCAAATAATGGATGGTTATAAAAAATATACTTTGCAATCAAAGATTCTCTTGAGCGCGCAGATTTTGCGGGTTTGTTCAGTAATATGTAATCATTTATAACTACTCCTATGTCTCTTGTGAAAATTAGATTTGGAATAGGCGGGAAAAACATTTCTCCACTATTTGTCATTCCAGTAATTAAGATTTTGGAGAGTTCATCACATGAAAAGTTAAGGAAACTTTTCATTTCTTGGTAGGAACATTCCTCAATGGCACTAACTGCAGCGATTAATTGAGTTTTTACTTCATTATTTTTTAATACATCTGAAAGCAATTTTTCAAATTCTATAACTTTTGTAGAATTAAAATATCCTGAGGTATTTGGTTTGAAAAAATTTCTTTTAACATCTGAATTAACCTCCGCTAACCTTCCTTTTATGATTTCTGGATCCAAGAAATACAATAGCAATTTAACATAATAATCATATTCCTTTTTTCTCATAGTTTCTAAATGGATAATGTCTTCAAATAGCCAATCTTGGGCTTTTGATGGCACTACCTTTCCCAATCCACTGTCTGGGCTATGAATAATTAATCGTTGAAGTGTTGATATTTCTGAGTCAACAAAAATTTCTTTGTTTTTCACGGTTTTTTAATTCTTAATGAATTGTGTCTGTTTATGAAAAATAGTATTAATTACTGTTTAGCCCTTAAATCTCTTGCATTTATTGTATAATCCCATTTTTTTGTTCCGTCTCCATCAAAAACATTAATTTTTAATATTCTATCCGTTCGCTTTCCTGAAACTTCCATTATTCCAAAGGCTTGGGAGTTGTTTAATTCTGTTCCTTCTATGATGGTTTTAGTTTTATATTCTTCCTCTATGGGTTTTCCGGCACTTGATGTTAATGGAGAGATGGTCAGATCATATAATGGATAATTGTCTTTTCTTTCCATTTTTTGTAAATTCGTATGGTGCCTGTCTCCAGAAATGAATAGTACGCCAGAAATTTTATTTTCTTCCAGCTTTTTTAATAACTTGTTTCTCTCTCCGGGATAATTGGACATATTTTCAAATACTTTTGCTTCGTTAACAATCTGTCCTCCTGTCACAACAAATTTAAATGGAGCCGATGAGTTTCTTAATGATTCAATAAGCCAGTTGAGCTGTTTCTCCCCAAAATAATCTTTGTTTTCATCAATGATTTCGTTTGGAGCTCTAAAATATCTATTGTCTAATAAGAAAAACTGGCAATCTTCCCACATAAAAGTTCCTGTAACTCCCTCATCTTTAAATACATAGTTTAAATTTCCCCAAAAATTCTTAAAAATATCAAGGGTTAAATTCTTACCCCAGAAACTTCTATCTGAGTCATTAGGTCCAAAATCGTGATCATCCCAAATAGCGTAGTGATGTACACTTCCCCAAAGCGGCTGCAACTCTTTCTGTTTTCTAAAGTCAGTATAACGATGGTTTATTCCTGTTCTGGTATACCAATCAACTTCCCGTAAATATATATTATCACCACCCCATACCATGAAATTGGGCTTTTGGTCATAAATCTTATTAAAAATCCCTAAACTTTTTCCATATGGACTTCCAGGCCTATCAAACTCAGGCTCATTGGTGAAAGTACAACTTCCAACAGCAAATTTAAAATTGGGAGGATCCGTACGATATTGCCAAAGAGTTTGTGTTTGAAACTCTAGAGGATAATTTCTAACAATCTTTTTTTTGTTGACGTAAACTTCATATTCATATTTTTTACCCGGATAGACTTGGTCAGCGATTATTTTTGCTACAAATGCTTGGCTTTTATTTGTTAAGATTTCTTCAGTGAAAAATTTTAACGATGGTTTATCTTTTTCCCAATAACCAAATTTAACGAAATCTGCTTTTTCTGTTTGTACCCAAAGTAGCACTTCTCTCATTTCTGAATAGCCAAGCATAGGCCCAGATTTTATTTGAGCAAAACATAAAGAATTAAACTGTATAAGCAAAGATAAAAGTAAGGTTTTTCTCATTTTGATTTTTTAGAATTTTTGCAATTTAAATCTTTCTTTCTAATTCTACTAAGTTAAAAAAGGTTCTAAATAAAAAATAATATAAGGAATAGAATAAAAAGCTACAATTATGAATGCTTTACTATATTTTTGCACCAAAAATTCTATTTGATGACTTTAAGAGAAAACGGTTATTTTATTCAAGACCTAGAAGTGTTAGACATTTGTAAGCAATTTGGCACTCCATTATATGTATATGATGGTGAAAAAATAGCCCAACAAGTTGCTTCTTTAAAACAAGCATTTTCTGATGTGAATTTGAAAATAAAATATGCGTGTAAAGCCAATACAAATATATCTATTTTAAAACTTATGAATAGGCTAGGAGTAGAGTTAGATGTTGTTTCTCCTCAAGAGATGCATTTGGGCCTTCATGCTGGTTTTAATTCTTCACAAATTACCTTTACATCTAGTGGCGTTTCATTTGATGAAATTGAGGAAGCGGTGAATAATAAAGTATTAGTTAATATTGATAATTTACCCACATTAAAATTATTTGGTCAAAAATACGGTAATTCTGTACCAGTAATGCTGAGAATAAGACCTAATGTGATAGGAGGGGGAAATATTAAAATAATGACAGGCCATAAAGATTCTAAATTTGGAATTGCAATTGAACAAAAAGAACAAATTTTGAGCATAGTATCTCAATTTGATATCAATGTAATAGGCCTCCATCAGCACACTGGATCTGACATTAAAGACGGGAATACTTTTGTAAATGCAGCAGCCGTAATGTTAGATTTAGCCTTTTCATTCCCTAATCTAAAATATATGGATTTTGGAGGTGGTTTTAAAGTTGCTTACAAAGAAGGAGATGTGAGTACAAATATGCAAGATTTAGGCAAAAAGCTGACTAAAAGTTTCAAAGACTTTTGTTCAAAATATGGGAAAGAATTAGAGCTTTGGTTTGAACCAGGCAAATATTTAGTGAGTGAAAGCGGTTACCTATTTGCTAAAGCTAATGTAGTAAAAGAGAATCCAAATAAAACACTAATTGGCTTGAATACTGGCTTAAATCATTTAATTAGGCCAATGATGTATGATGCTTATCATGAGGTTATTAATGTTTCAAAACCAAATAAAGAAGCTTCAAAAATGTATGATATTGTTGGTTATATGTGCGAAACTGACGATATTGCAAAAGAAAGGAATATGCCTTCTGCCAATCAAAATGATGTTTTTTGTATTTTGAATGCGGGTGCTTATGGATTTACTATGGCTTCTAATTACAATAGTCGATTTAAGCCAGCAGAAGTTCTAATTTTTAAAAATAAAGCATTCTTGATTAGAAAAAGAGAAGAATTTTCAGATATACTTAATAATCAAATATTAATCGAATTTTAGTACAATGAAAGAAGATTTTTTTGAATTTAATAAATCTACAAAATCAGATGATTTTGAATCGCCTGACTTTTATCTTTTGGACGATTTACTTACAACAGAGCATTTAATTATTAGAAAAAGTGTTCGAGATTTTGTGAAAAAAGAAATATCTCCTTTAATTGAAGACGCCGCTCAGAAAGCAATTTTCCCTAAACATTTAGTAAAAAAAATGGGGGAATTAGGAGTTTTTGGCCCAACAATTCCATCTAAATATGGGGGTATAGATGCTGATTATATCTCTTATGGTATTATGATGCAAGAGATAGAACGAGGCGATTCAGGGATGCGTTCCACCGCCTCTGTTCAAGGTTCCTTAGTTATGGATCCGATCTATAGGTTCGGATCAGAAGAGCAAAAAAATAAATTCTTACCACAATTAGCCAAAGGCGATGTGTTGGGTTGTTTCGGACTTACTGAGCCCGATCATGGCTCAAATCCATCAGGAATGACCTCAAATTTCGTAGAAAAAGATGATTTTGTCGTATTAAATGGCTCAAAAATGTGGATTTCTAATGCTCCTTTAGCAGATGTAGCAGTTGTTTGGGCGAAAAATGAAGAAGGAAGAATAAAGGGAATGCTGGTTGAAAAAGGTATGGTAGGTTTTTCAGCACCTGAAATACATAATAAATGGTCTTTAAGAACTAGCATTACTGGCGAATTGGTATTTAACGATGTTAAAATTCCCAAATCCAACATTTTACCTTTGGCAGACGGTTTAAAGGCTCCAATGTCATGTTTAGATAGTGCAAGATATGGAATAGCTTGGGGTGCCATTGGGGCAGCTATGGATTGCTATGAAATAGCCAGGAAATATGCTTTGGAAAGAATTCAATTTGGTAAGCCTTTAGCCGCTTTTCAACTAACACAAAAAAAATTGGCTGAAATGCTTACAGAAATTACAAAAGCACAATTAATAAATTGGCGTTTAGGTATTCTAAAAAACCAAGGGAAAGCAACTACCTCTCAAATTTCATTAGCCAAAAGAAATAATGTTTTAACAGCCTTAACTATTGCAAGAGAAGCTAGGCAAATTTTAGGTGGCAACGGAATTTCTGGAGAATTTCCAATAATGCGTCATTTGATGAATTTAGAGTCAGTTATTACCTACGAGGGTACTAATGATATTCATCTATTGATTTTAGGTAATGAAATTACTGGTATTCAAGCTTTTAAATAAGTAAATTATGATTAATGTAGGATTAGTAGGATTTGGATTATCTGGAAAATATCTGCAAGCTCCATTTTTTCAAGTAAATGCAAATTTTAGACTCAAAAGTATAGTTACCTCCCAAATTATTCCTAAAAATCTTTTCCCTGATGCACAAAGGATAGAAAGTTTTGAAAAACTTTTGGAAGATCAAGACCTTACTTTAATTTCTATTTGTTCCCCAAGTCATACTCATTTTGAATATGCGAAAAGATGCCTTTTAGCAGGAAAAAATGTTCTTTTAGAAAAACCAATGACTGCTACTTCAAAGGAGGCAGAAGAATTAATTAAGTTAGCCGGGGATCTTAAATTAGTCCTTTATGTTTTTCAAAATAGAAGATTTGACAGTGATTTTATGACGGTAAAGTCAATAATTGAGTCGGGAGTATTAGGAGAAATTCATAGTTATGAAGCTCATTTTGATAGATATAAGCCCATTTTAAATACAAAAAAATGGAAAGAAACAGTTTTACCTGCTAATGGAATTCTGTATGATCTGGGTGCTCATTTGATTGATCAATCCATATACCTTTTTGGAAAGCCTTTAAAAGTTGATGGCTCCGCATTTACGCAGAGAGATGGCTCAGAAATCGACGATGCTTTTAATTTGTATTTGGATTATGGTAAACTCAAAGTAACCTTAAAATCAAGTTTAATAATCAAAGATCAAGGACCAAAATATGCTATTCATGGTTCAAAAGGTTCTTTTACAAAGTTTGGACTAGATATTCAAGAAGACCATTTGGTTGCAGGGCTTTGGCCTGACCAACCTGGTTTTGGTTTTGAAAATGTAGAATTTAATGGAAAGCTAAAAGCCGAAATATATGGATTAGA
>JANNWE010000010.1:0-1654 GCA_031414675.1 Cytophagaceae bacterium | reverse complement strand
GAATTTGTCCCAAAACCCGATGAATTTATCAAAATGTTTTTTAATTTTTGCTCAGAATTATTTATCAAAACTACTTCCCATTGTTCACTATCCAGTAATCCTGGAATAACTGCCAGCAAAACATCTTTTGTTTCTGGCATTTCTATATCTTTCTTCATTCAATTCGAAAATCTTAATTTTTAGACAAAGGTTTTGTGTTTTTTGAAATAAATAAAAAGGGGAAGTCCATTTTATGTTGCTATACTCATAGCCTTTAAACTTAAATCTAAACTTTTTGCAGAATGGGTCAAATATCCCATTGAAATATAATCTACACCATACTCTGCATATTCTCTTACATTTTCGGGGCTTATTCCACCTGATGCCTCTACAGGGAATCGACCGTTAATAATTTTTAGAGCTTCTTTAATATTTTCAAAGGTAAAGTTGTCAAGCATTATACGAATGACTCCACCTACTTCCAACACAAGTTGAAGTTCTTCCAAATTTCTTACTTCAATTTCGATGGGTAAATCCATGTTGTGTACTTTCAAATATTTTTGAGCGGCAAATAATGCATTTTTAATCCCACCAGCATAGTCTACATGGTTGTCTTTAATTAGAATCATGTCAAACAATCCAAAGCGATGATTTACCCCACCGCCTATTTTCACCGCCCATTTTTCAAGTAAACGAAATCCTGGGGTAGTTTTACGAGTATCTAATACTTTACATTTTGTGCCTTCTAATTTTTTTACTATATTATTTGTAACAGTAGCAATGCCACTCATTCGTTGCATACAATTGAGTACCAGGCGTTCAGCAGTAAGTATAGATCTGTCGTTCCCTTTCACATAAAGCACTATTTGTCCATATGAAATTGGTTGACCATCAGGAATTAAAATTTCTACTTCAAGGGTGGGGTCTACTGTTTTGAAAATTAATTTAGCCAATGCCACACCCGCTACAATTCCATTGTCTTTTACCAAAAGTCTAGCCTTTCCTTGGGCATTAGCTGGAATTGTAGAAAGTGAAGTATGGTCGCCATCTCTTACATCTTCATAAAGAGCATTTTTAATAAATGAGATTAAATCGATTTCAGAAATTTCCATTTTTCTCTATTCTATTTTTCAAAAAAAATTAATCTTCCTCGCCAAATCTTCCTCCTCCGATGCTCTTTCCAAAAAATAAAGCATTTAAAAATATTTTGTTTGTACCGTACCAAAATGCTCTAAAATTTGGATTATCTGAAATACTAATAATCTTTCCAGTACCTACCGACTGACCTATTACTGCAGGACTATTTTTGAATTTTTCCAAATTTTTTGAATGAACATAGCCTGCAATTAAGGGAGAAGCACTAAACATTAGTGGAGTATTATATGGATTTCCGGTGTCTTCGAATACTACATTATTAACTTTAAATATAGGCAATGTACTTTGTTTATAACCAAAACATAGAGGGTTTGTGATGTCTATTTTTGTTTCTAAAATAGCACCACTAGTAGCCATAGCTCCATCATACGCAGACTTTTCAACAAAAGGTCTTTTACCTTTTCCATCATTATTGGGTTCTGTTTTCACAGATACCGAACCTATTTTCTTTTGAGAAAGCCAAGCAGCTCCATCACCCAGGGCTATTATTACCCCACCTTTTTGTATAAAACCTTTTATT
>JANNWE010000009.1:0-1684 GCA_031414675.1 Cytophagaceae bacterium | reverse complement strand
TCTGACAAGCATTGGGATGCGAATAGCTTCCTCGTAAGCCAATCTTCGTTCTAAATCAAGACAATGTTCTCCATACCAATACCCATGATCACTGGTGAATACCACAATAGTATTGTTTAACTCTCCTTTATCTTCAAGGGCTTTAACTATAAGCCCAAGACCTTCATCTACTGCCATCAGCATTTCTGAACGCTCCCTGATGGTCTTCTCTTTGGTTGAAGTTTCAGAGCTTAAAGGTGGCACACCTTCTATTTTCTGCATAAGGGCTGGCTTGTCAATTGGAGGGATATTATAGTTGAGTCTTCGGTTAAATACAGCAGATTGGTACATTCCCAAATGTCTTTCGGCTGCAACAAAATCACCTTCTCCTATATTTACAACTTTGCCGTCATCACTTTGTATTACATTGGGATGAAGAGCCTTGTGGGCCAGATACAGCAAAAAGGGTTGATCCCGCTCTTGATTAATAAATCGAAGGGAGTGATCAATCAGAATATCGGTTACGTATCCCTTTACAGTTTCTTGTTTACCATTGATGTTTAAAGAGGGGTCAGTGGCTTCTCCTTGACCTTTTAGCGAAACCCAATAATCAAAACCGGGCCGTTTTGAATCATCATTTCCCATATGCCACTTGCCGATGAATGCTGTAGCGTAGCCATTAGTATGGAGTTGTTTTGGAAATGTATTCAGCTGGTGACTTTGCTCATTTCGAGCTGTATTGTCAATGATACCATTGGTGTGGGCATATTGACCAGTTAGAAAACTTGCCCGGCTAGGTGAGCAAAGAGGAGTAGTAGCAAATGCATTGACAAAACTGGCACCTTCTTTAGCAAGCCTATCAATGTTTGGTGTCTTTAAATAATTGTGACCCGCCTTGCCATACTCATCCCATCGCATATCATCCACCAGGATTACCACAATATTTGGACGTTTTCGATTTTCAGTTACATGGGTAGCATAAGTATTTTTTAACTCCAATTCAGATGTCTTTTGAGCCAAAATCTGTAAAGAAAACAGGTGTATAGATGCGATAAATAGGAGGGTTGCCTTTTTATTTTTCATTTTAAAAATTTGAATGAGCATGATTTTATTAATTTCCAGATGTTTTACTTTCTATCCATTTATTGATTTTTGCTTCTAAAAAAATAAGAGGTAAACAGCCATCTTTTAAAACTTCATCGTGGAATTCCTTAATGTCAAATTTGTTTCCCAATTTCTTTTTTGCTCTTTCATGAAGTTCAATAATTTTTAACTCACCAACTTTATAACTCACTGCCTGTCCTGCTATAACCATATACCGTTCTATCCTTTGTTCAGCCTCAATAGATGATACAGGTTGGTTTTCCAAAACATAGGCAATGGCTTTTTCACGGCTCCAACCTTTGTAATGGATGCCTGCATCTACCACTAATCTAACAGCCCGTTCAATTTCGCCTTTTAACCTACCCAAATATTGATAGGGGTCTGTGTACATGCCTAATTCCTTACCTAAACTTTCGGCATACAATGCCCAACCTTCCGTAAAAACACTTGTTGTATAAGCTTTTCTAAATTCTGGAATATCGGCTTCCTCTTGAATAGCTAATTGATAGTGATGACCCGGAATGGCTTCGTGTATAAATAAGTCTTCCATCGCAAAATAATTGTATTTAGCTGGGTCACGAACTACCTCATAAAAAATGCC
>JANNWE010000008.1:0-3217 GCA_031414675.1 Cytophagaceae bacterium | reverse complement strand
TGACTTAATAACTCGAATTGCTTCTGCATCACATCCAAAACCTATACCCTTTAATACTTCAACACTACTAATCGAACCATCTTTTTCAACAACAAATTTCAAAAAAACCCTTCCAGATACACTTGCTCTTTGGGCAGAGCTTGGATATATAATATTATTTCCTAAAAATCGATACATAGCAGTCATACCTCCAGGAAATTCTGGGTTTTGCTCTACTGCTGTGAAAATAGCTTCTTTACTTTCACCTTTAGACTTAATCAATGTATCTTTTGCTATTTTTATATAAGCGATATCCGATGGCTCAGAAGTAATTTTTAATTGAGGATTTGAAAAACTAATCACTTTTTCGGAAACAGGCTCGACTAAATCAATACTATCCAATTTTTTTGCGAAAGTAAGCGAACTTATAATTGTAATACCAATAAATATTGGAGCAATAATGCAGTATTTTAAAATAGCAAAATTGGTAGAAGGTTTTTTAAATAACATCATAATTCTAAGTTTTAAGATTGATTGATTAAAAAATGGTTGAATAAAGATATTGTTAGACGACGATTTAAATTGATGACTAAAAAGAAGTGTGGCGTAATCGGTTTTTGAATTTGAAACTTGACTTGCGTGGTAATCAGCAATAAATTCGTGTAATAAGCTTATTTGCTTTTTTAAATAATAAACAATAGGGTTGATCCAAAGTACAATAGCCACCATTTCGATTAACAATAAATCCAAATAATGCATTTGTTTACTATGAATTTCTTCGTGATATTGAATAGTTTCAGATTCAATTAGGGAAGAATCGACACAAGTGTTTCCAAAAAAAGAAAACGCATTATTTTCTATAAAATCTAATGATTTAGTAACCGAATAAGACTTATAAATATTGAAAATCAACCGAAGACTTAGAATAAAGACAACAATAAGATAGCCATATTCCAAAAACTCGTACCATTTAAAGATAGGACCTACTGTAGAGGTTATTACAAATGCTTCTGGCAAAGAAGCAGTATAAACTACTTCTTGAATTCGTTCCGTCACAAACCAAGATTTAATGGTTTCTATCTTTAAAAATGGCAGTAAAAAAGAAAATAGAACAGCCATCCAAAGGTACAGTCTGTTAAGCTGATAGAAGGTTTCATTTCGTAAAATCAGCCAGTAAAACCCAAAGAAAACTACCAAAAAAAGGTTTATTTGAAGAAATGTGATTAGCGTATTCATAGTATTACTTTTTATTTTTCATCGTTTCAATTAATTTCAAAATTTCGTCCGCTTCTTTTAAATTTATTTGCTCGTTTTCAACAAAAAACGACATCATCGCCCCTACAGAATTTCCGAAATAGCCCGCTTTCAACTTAGAGGTTACAAAACTCCTATATTCTTCCTTAGAAACCACCGGAAAATACTGGTGGGTTTTCCCAAATGCCTTAAATGACACAAACCCTTTTTGCTCTAAGATTCTGATAAAGGTAGAAACTGTATTGTAGGCGGGCTTAGGTATGGGTAATTTTTCTATTACATCTTTTACAAATGCCACTTTCAAATCCCACAAAATTTGCATTATTTCTTCTTCTGCTTTAGTTAATTCTTTTAATTCCATATCGGTTATCTGTTTTCCGTTATCGGTTATCCGTTATCACCGTTATCTGTTATCCTTTGTAGGTTATCTGTTCTCCGTTATATGTTTCTGTTATCTGTTCTCCGTTATCTATTATCGGTCATCCGTTACCTAATACCTAAAATCTAATACCTAATATCTGTTATTTTATTGGCTACTTTTATTTCTATTTTTATCAAAAAATGGGGTTACTTTTTTACTTATTTTGAAATGATGAGATAAACGTATAACTAATATTTTAGTTTTACAACTATTTTATTAGTTTTTATTTAAAATAACTAAGAAACTGTCCAAATTACTAAAAAGAAATTATATAGTATCAGTTATTTTATTGCTAATTTCAAATATCAAAAATAACCAGGGGCTTATAAAGGAAGAGAAAAAGAAGCTTAAATTTTTTCTTTACGTTTTTTGTATAAATACTATTTTCTGAAAATAAAAAAAACAACATTATCACCTTTTGCTTTAGTTTAAATTGAATTGTTAGAAAACTTGCAATTAGTTTTATTGCCTTTTTTGATAGTATTTAAAACCAAAAATCAGTAAGAAGTCCTTTTTATTTAATTCAAAAATCTACTTTAAAATTAAAAATGGGTACCAAAGGCAAAGCATAATTATAAAAAATCTGTTTTGTAGCTGAGTTATACCTTTCTTGAATTTTGTTTTTTCGGTTGCTTACATTTTGGATATCTGCACTTAAGGACCAAGTGGCACGTTTTAAGTTTATTTTTAGGGAAACTCCCAAATCTAATCGCCAATAATCAGGCAAACGGGGTTCAAATGCTTTAGTGTTATCATTTATAGTGGTATTTCTTTTGATGGATTCAGCAAGATTTATTGGAATGTATCGATTACCTCCCCGCCACATCATACGGCTATTTACTACTAAAAACTTATTTTTGTTTTTACTCACAGAAAATTCCTTGCCACCCAAAATATTTCCAGCATAGGTATTATTAAAGACCGTATTTCTCCATTTACTATCCCTGCCCAAAAATTTTGAATCAAATAATGAACCCGTAAGCATAAAGTAATAATTTTTATTGAAATATCTCTCCAGCGTCAGTTCAAAGCCTTTATTTTCACCTTGTCCATCATTTGTCATTACATTGCTAATCAAACCTGCAGAAGAATTTAAAACAGAAAACAAACTTCTCTTATTGGTATCCAAAGGCACCTCAAACAATTTCTGATAATACCCCTCAATCTTTAAATTCCAGTGCTCATTAAGCAATTTACTATAGCCTATCACGTAATGGGCCGCTCTGGTTAATCCTAAATCTTTATTGGGCTGTTCAAAAATTTCTCCTGTTTTTCGTCTTTTTAATAGATAAACCGAAATAGGTTCTAATCTGCTATGCAAACCGAATCCTGCAGTAATCGCTTGATTGGAATTAAGCTGATATCTTCCGCTTAGCCTCGGCTCAAAAGTTTGGTTTTGATTGAGCAAAAACCGATTAAAATGTAAACCCCCAGAAACGCTAAATCGTGAAGAAAATGAATATTTTATTTGAGAATAAGCTTGAAAATACTGTGTGGCATCTTTTTCATTTAAAAAATTCACTAAAACATTTCGTGTATTATCTCTTCGATTATCGTCAAATT
>JANNWE010000007.1:0-2218 GCA_031414675.1 Cytophagaceae bacterium | reverse complement strand
AATAGCTTAAAAAAATAGACCAAGGAAATTCCACCCAATAACAATCGATTAATCCAAATATACTCGCCTTTGGGTATTATGCTAAAGAGTTGAAAAGAAAAAACTATGCCCATTATTGAAAGGGCTGAAATTAAGAGTATTTTTTCAGTTTTAGACTTCAAACCAATTAAATAAATTGAGCCTAGCAAAATTAAAATTAGAGCATCTCTAGAATAAGAATATAGCAAATTGTTTAGTTTGTAAACACTTGTGAGCCAAAGTGGGATATCTGTAACAATAAAAAAAATCAAGAAAAAAAACAAAGCTTGTGTGGATTTATTCAAATATTTTCTTCTATAAACTGCGAAAAATAAAGGTATTAAAGGCATCAAACTACCAATTAAGATAGCTGGGTATTTTAATGCAATATTTAAAATTGAATCAACCATTTGAAGGTGCACAAATTTGCGGGCAATTTGGGCCATTTGCTAAATAGCTATTATCATCAGGATCTTTTAAACCGGTTGAATCTTTAGAAATCACTTTTAAACCAGAGTCGGCCGCAGCAATAATAGTAGATGGCATTCCTTTTTCATCGGCTCCATAAATTAGTTTAATTCCAATGCACCCCTCCTTATTTAGGAGCTCTAAAATTTTCTCTTTTCCGAAAAACTGAGATCTAACAGGTTCCTTTTCTTTAAATTTAGTAATTCTTGCTTCAAGATGTTTCTTTTGTTTTTGAACTACTTCTTTTAATGCAATAAAAACTCCCGATTTAATGCTTATTTCCATTTTATACGTTGTTTAATTAAAGTAAATTTAAAAAATAGCAATCGAAATAAAAAATTGCTCAAATGTATTAAATTTTATAGAAATCTATCTATCAATAAATTATATACTTATTTTTTATTAAAACAAGTAAAACTACTTGATGAAAAAAGTATAATTACTGTTTCATTATTTTTTATTAACAGAAATTAAGCATTTGGTTTTGCAAGAACTTCCTAATTCTTGTTATTTGTATAAATTTAAAAATATATGGAAAGGTTTGAAGGAAATATTGTAAATATTTTTGATAATTCAATTTTTTATGGAGAAATAATGGTAAAAGATGACCGCATTTTCCAAATAAATAGGATTAGCGAAACTAATCCAAATAGTATGTATTTCTTACCTGGTTTTGTAGACGCTCATGTTCATGTAGAAAGTGCGATGATTGTTCCAGCTCAATTTGGTAGAATGGCAGTAGTCCATGGAACAGTAGGCTCAGTCTCTGACCCACATGAAATAGCCAATGTGCTTGGGGTTGAGGGAGTAAAATATATGATTGAAAATGGAAAAACAATACCCTTTAAATTCTGCTTTGGAGCACCTTCCTGTGTACCAGCCACAAACTTTGAAACAAGCGGAGCTACTATTGATAGTAAAGAGATTGAGTCTTTAATAAATGATGAAGATATTGGATATCTCGCCGAAATGATGAACTTCCCAGGTGTGCTAAATAAAGATTCAGAAGTTTTAGAAAAAATATTAATCGCAAAAAAATACAATAAACCAATTGATGGACATGCTCCTGGTTTAACGGGAGAAACTGCAGAAAAGTATTTTTCAGCAGGGATTAGCACAGATCATGAATGTTTCACTTATGAGGAAGCTGAAGAGAAATTAAAACTAGGGGTAAAAGTTTTAATTCGAGAGGGTAGTGCGGCTAAAAACTTTGAAGCTTTAATACCATTAGCAGAAAAATATTCTCAATTAATGATGTTTTGCTCTGACGACAAACATCCGGATGATCTGGCTATTGGGCACATAAATCTGTTAGTAAAAAGAGCCGTCCAAAAAAATATAGATGTTTTTGATGCAATTAGAATGGCTTCATTAAATCCAATAAGACATTACGACCTAAAGATTGGATTACTAAGAGAAGGAGAATGGGCGGATTTTATTGAAGTCAATAATTTAAAAGAATTTAAGGTTTTAAAAACTTTTATAAATGGAAAGAAAGTTGCAGAAAATGGAAATTCTTTAATTGAAAATTTAAGTCCAAAACTAATTAATAATTTTAACACCAATAAAATTTCTTTAGCCGACATATCAAACACATTCAAAAAAGAAACTAAGTCTATAAATGTAATTAAAGTTAATGATGGTCAATTAGTTACAGACAAATTGACCTTTAAGTTGCCTGTAAATTTTGATGAAACTTCGATTGATAAATTTCTTAAAGAAAATGAAATTT
>JANNWE010000006.1:0-2172 GCA_031414675.1 Cytophagaceae bacterium | reverse complement strand
TCCTAGATTCAACAATTAGGCGCTGGGCGGTCATACGCCAAAACATATTATCACTTTTTAACGCGTTTATTAAACCCGAGCTATTATTGGCAGTTAAACTCATAGGTTGATAAGGCTTCGATTTTTTATAGACTACTCTATAGATTCTTCCAAAATTTATATCTCTCAAAGGACTGATAAAAGCGTTTCCTTGGCCTCTTGGCTGCTCTTTAAAAGGCAAAACATTTAATGAAGGAGCTTGACGTTCGACAAAAACATTATGCTGAATTATGAAGTTGTACCAATCTGCCACCCATAAAGCACCATCTGGCCCAACTTCAGCTTGTACCGGCCCTACCCATTCATCAGAGCTTGCTAAGAAATTCCATCCATCTTTTTCGGCAAAACCCGCTCCTTTGGGTTCAACTATTGCGTTATGAATAAGTCTAACGGTAGGTTCACAAATAAACGCTATTCTATTCCAATAGGTTTTCGGGAAACTACGGGCCGTATAAAAATGATGACCCGCCGCAGAGGTAAAGCCACCCACCACATCAACTTGCCTTAAATTAGGTGTTAATGAATGAGCATCGTAATGGCCGTCAATTTTTTGAACAGATAATAGAGAAGAACCAGGCAGACTTCTTTGCATAACTTTTCCTGGCATAGAATAAAAAGCACTGTGCGTATTATTTGCGGTAGAAATAAATACATTGTTATCTTCTGTTAAACCTAGTCCCCATGTATTATTACTGGTATTGCCTAAAAAATCAAAATTTGTTCCATCAGGATTTACGTTATAAACTCCTGTTCTGAAATTTAGCGTTTTGCCATCTTTCGTTTTTCCATTAAATCCAGAGCCTACTACTCCCCAAATCTTATTATTAAATCCGTATTGCAAATTAGAGGGCCCAAAATGTGTATCTAATTTATCCCAACCTGTCATAATATTTTCTCTAATATCCGCTTTGTCATCTCCATCTGTATCTTTAAGAAAAACAAAATGGGGAGCCATAGAGACTATAATTCCTCCGTTAGCAAAAACCATACTTGTTGGAATATTGAGCTTATCAGCAAAAACAGTAAATTTATCGGCTTTCCCATCTCCATCTGTATCTTCACATATTTTTATTCGGTCATTGGCGGCTCCGTCTGTCTCTAAAAAAGTATTTGGATAATCTACCGATTCTACGATCCAAAGCCGGCCTTTTTCATCCCATGACATCGCAATAGGATTTACAATGTCAGGTTCTGCTGCAAATAATTTTACTTCAAAATCAACGGGTACCTGTATCAATTTCATAGATTCTGAAGACTGCAGAGCATCTTGCATTTTTGGAACCAAATGTCTTTTAGTGTAATCTGAAATGGCAATGCCAGAAGATTCATAAATATCCACATTAGGAATTTCTAAATTTGAAATTTCTTTTTGAACATTTTCTCCAATAGCCCAAAGCACCCCACTATTTACCAATTTCTGAAAACCAGGATTTTTCCATGTACTATCATTATGCCCATAAGCAGTATAAAAAACCCTTCCTTTCCCTTCGTTTCTTACCCAAGTATAAGGTTCTTGCCTGACACCTTCTTGACGAGTCATTAATACCGTCATATCAGGATTAAGATTTTGATGAATATAGGTTTCATCCCAAGAAGTCGTGAACTCAGAAATTCCTTTCGTGACAGGATGATTTTTATCTGTAATAGTAGTTGAAAAAGACCCTTTTCCGTGTGATTTAAATTGCCCCCCAATCGTTTTTATATACCAATTGGAGTTTTTAAAACACCCTGAAGCGGAGTGTAAAGGAATTAAACCTTTTCCACTTTCAACAAATTCTTTCATTGCATTCTCCTGGCTGATCGAAAGAGAGTCGTGATTTGCATAAATAATTAAACCGTCATAATGACTAAGATTTTCGCTATTTAAGTCATTGAGGTCTACTGTATAGGTTAAATTAATGCCCTCTTTGAAAAGAGAAATTGCAAGCCAAGGTGCATATTTACCAGCATCATGATGTTTCCCTTTATTACCTAAAAACAATACCTCAGCTCGTCTTTTAGTCAATTGGATGTTGCTTTGTTTTGAACCTGAGCCTGCTTTGTTTACACAGGATTCAAATAAAAAGCCTGATAGTAAAAGTATACTTAAAAAAATACGCATTTTAATAGTTTTTTAGTTTTAACAAATTGTAA
>JANNWE010000005.1:0-3040 GCA_031414675.1 Cytophagaceae bacterium | reverse complement strand
ACCATTACTAATCAGCACACTAGCTATTTCATGACAGCCATAAAAGCCTTTATTTTGCTTTTCATAACCTGCATAAACCATACTATTATTCAATAGCCCTAAATGTGTTGAAACCTTGCCACAGATTTTAACATCATATCCTTCCAAAGCAGAAAGTACTAAATCGCACCATTCTTGCATAAAATTAATACTTCCATAAATTTCTTTATAGTCTTGCATTTCGCCATTTTCAAAAAACATAATCTCCATTCTTTCACATACTTCACCATCTCGGTGTGTATTAAAAATTAAAAACTTAGACTTTTCAGGTGTAAAAAAGTTCTTCACGTGTAAAAAGCGTTTAAATAGTAAAAAGATTGAATATTTAAAAACCAAACATACAAAAAAAAGGTCAGAGACAAAACCCCCAACCTCTCTATTAAACCCAGTCCACACAAACTAAAATTAAAACCTAGTCCTTCTCAAATTCTCCGCCACGGCAGCATTAGCCTCGCTTAGGGTACTCATGTTTAGCACAGGCTTGGTTTTTATACTTTCGTTTATCTCTCTCAATAGCTGCTCCTCCTTTCCAAAATCCACCGGGAATTGGATAGTGTTATTATTAACCACGTTGGTCACCACCGAGCTGCCAGTGCTAGTTTTTGTAAATCCCTATGGTGCTGCAGTTCCGCTCACCGCCAGGCGGCTCCTGATCAGACTGTTTATCAAGCTACCGCTTTTGGTGGCCACATATAGCCCTTCTCAATAGTTATTTCATTTCCCCAGAATTTTTATTACGTTTTTTGGATTTAAACAATTTAATTTAGCAAGCAAAACTTGAAAACAACCGCATCGATGGTACAACCATCATAGAGCGGGTTATTTAGAAATCAACAAATAAGCAACATTCGGCTGGAGTTTTCAATAGGAGCACGGTGAATGCAAGGAGGCACTTTTAAGTCAGGATGATCTATGGCCAATCTCCAAATATGACCAAGACTTAATGGTATAGGGCTAGCATTAGGTAAAGCTTGGTAATGTAAATCAAAGAAATTTTCAATCAAAAAAGATTCAAAATCTACTTCATTTCCGTCGTAAAGTTTTTTAAGTTCATTTCGTATTTCGGGAACCCATATTTTCTGTTGGGCCTGTGAATTTGGCAAAATTTCACTTGTATTGCCAAAGTATGTGCATAAAAAAGTGTCTGTAGGGATAGGAGAACGATCTATGTGATAAGAATATACATCGGTTGGGAAAAATGGGTAATCATCGTCTCTGTCATAGCTTTTGATTATATTAAGGACGGGTGCCGCACCATAATCAGACATTAGCTTTAAATCATTAAGAAGAATTTCACGAGCCAGCTGCCCCTGCTCACTCAAAATAAGTTCTTGAAGATCGTTTTCATCAACTACCGTTATATTTTCACTCCCCTCTATTTTATTAACTATCTCGGCAAAATCACCAATAAGTTTCCGATTCCAGTATATTGCATTTATTTCTCCATAAAATGCTTTAGAAACGAGATCATTAAAATCTGTAACTTGAAGTATTTGATTTTCAGCTGGAAACAAATCTAACATAAATGCTAAAATAAGAAAAAAAACTGTTTTTGAGCTTGAAGGTTGCCAATTTATGCAATAATTTCTTTTAGGAGTTTATTGTGAATTAGAATTAAATCAATCGTTATTTTGGTATTTCATCATTTAACCCAAAAACGCAATAGAAAATCGGCTTAAATAAAAGCCGAAGGCGACCCCCGTTACTTCAACGGAAGGCCGCCCTATCTTTTTTCGATCATCTGCAAACCTGTATCAATAGGTGATTCGATGCTCTTCATAGTCATTTTGCAAAATCGTGGGACCGTTCATTTCTTCAGAATGTCTATTGTTTTTTTTTGGTTTAAACTGTCAGATTTTAAACCGGCTGAAATATTCAGCCCCATTTTAATCTTTTCCAACAGGAAAACTTATACCTACACTTAAGCTTATAGCCTGGTTTTTATCGGAGACTAAGGGTTTTTCGTTGACCTCAGTAAATCCTTGGCTAAAGCTTAAATCCACATTCAGCCAAGTACGAGATCTTATTCTATAATTGAAACCTAAGCCTAATACTCCACCCACGTCAAGTTTATTGAAAACAGTTCCACTATTTGCTTCCGTAATTTCTTTGCCATCTTTGTAAGTTGCGTCAAGCAATGTGCCTACATAAGGCCCTGCAAAAATCTTTGGCCTAAACTGGTTTCCTTCTTCACCAAAATAATAAATACCTGTAATTGGCATTTGTAAGTAGTGTAGTTTATTTATATTATCCCCAATTTTGAAACCTGTTCCTAGTTGCGAATACAAAAATTTTGCACCTATTCCTATGTGTTCGTTCACACTGTAGTTTGCAAATGCGCCTAACCTAAGCCCTTCTATGGATTTCTTGTTTGATGCACCAGTAAATTTTGAGGAATTTATACCTATCATGGGTCCGACAGACAGAGTTTGCGCATTTAATATTCCTATTGGAATACTTATCAATGCGAATAAAATAAATGTTGCTTTTGACATTTTTCTTTGAGTTTTTGTTTTAAAAAAATTATATGCAAAGGTGGACTAGAAATCAATTCCGAATGTTACAGAATATTATGAAAGCCTTGTAAGATTCACACATTAGGCTGTTTACCGCAAAAAATGAGGACTTTATAAGAGGATTTTATCTTTTAAGGAACGTTATCTTTCTATTTTTTAAGCCAAACCTTAGTGGTTTTTTTTCAAATGAAATGCTAATTCGTCTCCAATCACTATACTTCCTGCTTCGAGGGCGGTGTTCCAAACTAAAGCCTATTTTGCCTTTTTAATTATTACTAAACTAGTAAATCCTGCTGTTTCATTACCCCAAATATCCTTTACTTTACAATACACCCATATTCTACTTCCAATTTTAGGGTTTGTTGGTTATGTTCTAATCTTACTACCATTATGTTTAAAAAGCCAAAATAGCTGATAGGCAGTTGGTGACATAATTCCTGTTAATACCCATTGTTTTATTACTGCTTTGTTTTCTTGTGTCTTGC
>JANNWE010000004.1:0-1867 GCA_031414675.1 Cytophagaceae bacterium | reverse complement strand
GTACCTATCCAGATATTTCCTTTTTTATCTTCAATAATTTTAGTCACTTTGTTACTTGAGAGGCCTTGTTTTATAGTATACTGTGTAAAATTTTTGCCATCATATTTAAATAATCCACTTTCATGGGTACCCACCCAAATATTGCCAGAATGATCTTGTAAAATAGTTTTTATATAGCTGCTCATCACTCTTTTTTCATCTGTAAGCCTCACAAACTTTTTTCCATCATACTTAAAAAGCCCGGGCACTTCAGAACTAAACCACATATTGCCTTTTTTATCTTCTATTAATGAAATAACTCGGTTGCTTGCAAGAGCTGGAATATTCGAAAAATGAGTAAAGGTTTGTCCATCGAACCTGCTGAGCCCACCACCTCTCGAACCAATCCAGATATTGCCAGCTTTATCTTGGATTAGGCTGTGCACGGCAATATGTTTGAGCCCTTGAAGTTTACCAAAATAACTGAAGTTGGCCGGATTTATATCTTTAATCGCCATATCTTTAGCGATTACAATTTCTTTTGGACCAACACTGATCTGACTATCTAATACAGCCGATACAATTGGTGCTAAGAAAGAATTTTTACCGGGAGTAGTTACTATCGGTTCATTAATTTTTAATACCTTATCGATGGTAGCTGGATGGATGTTGATGTTTGTGATAACTGACTGAGTGTTTTTAACAGGTGAAATTTTAAAATCACTTTCTTCAAGCGGAATTACCTGTGGAGACTGAATACTGTCTTTGGAAGCGGTATAACCTTTTGCTTCAATAACTGATAACTTGTGAGCGAATTTCTCCTTTTGCTCAATCTGTTGGCAGGAATACTGTGTTAATAGAAATAGAACAGTTAGTAAAAAAGTGAATGTCTTGCTCATTGTTGTTTATTTAATTTTTGGATTGATTTAATAGTTAGTTTTAACAAAATAACCGAATAATAAATTTGCTTCCTTCTCCCTCCACACTCTCCACTTCATCCCGATAGCTATCGGGACTCTCCCTTGCCCTTTCGTCACACTATTATACGTAGTCTGAATTACAGATTTAAAAGGATTTATGGATTTCACCGATTTTATTTTGCTTATAATTCTGTGTAATCTTTTAATCTCCTTAATCTGTGATTCAGACAATAGGCATTTTCACAATAAACGTTGTCCCTACACCTTCCACACTTTCCACTTCTAAACTCCCCCCATGCCCTTTCGTGACGATATCATAAGCCAATGAAAGCCCCAGACCTGTGCCTTGCCCCGTAGGTTTGGTGGTGAAGAAGGGTTGGAATATTTTAGCTTTTACATCTTCGCTCATGCCAGTGCCGTTGTCTATTATTTCCACACAAACCTCACCCCGGCCCTCTCCTGAGGAGAAGGAGCTTGTTTTAACAATTACTTTTGGAGAATATTCGTTGTTGTGGCTTTGAGAAGCAGAAGCCACTGCCCAAAAAGCATTATTAATTAAATTCAACAATACCCTTCCCATATCTTGTGGGATTACTTCTATTTTGGGGAGGTTTTCTTCTGCAATTAGCTCAAAGTCAGAATTTAACAAACTGTCTTTGGCTCTTAATCCATGATACGAAAGCCGTAAGTATTCATCGGCTAATTGATTAATATCGGTCAATTCTTTTACGCCCGTGCTTGTGCGTGAATGCTCCAACATTCCTTTTACGATACTGCTTGCTCGTTTTCCGTGTAGCGTTATTTTCTCTAGGTTTTGAGAAATGTCATTAAAAATTTCATCTCCCAATGATTCATCTTGATTTTCTTGGGGCTTTTGTCTCTCCTCTTTTATCTCCTGAACTAGCTCAGCACTTACTTCCGAAAAGTTATTGACAAAGTTTAAGGGATTTTGAATCTCATGGGCGATG
>JANNWE010000003.1:0-2644 GCA_031414675.1 Cytophagaceae bacterium | reverse complement strand
ATTAAGGACCTTTTGTTACCTCGAATGATATTATGTGTTAATCACGAGCTTTTTGTAAACGAAACCGATACTTATGATATATATAGCTATAAAGACACAAATGGGGATGGAATTGCCGATTTAAAAAAGCCCGCATATATTGTCGGAAAAGTTGCTGGAGGTAATTTAGAACATCAAAGAAGTGGGCTCGACTGGAATCTCGACAATTATATTTATCAAACCTATGACGCTGTAAGATTTAGATATAAAAATGGTATTTTAAAAGCTGATTCTTTATCAAGTGGTTCAAATGGACAATGGGGACTTACTCACGACAATTTTGGTAGATTGTATTTTAGTCGGGGTGGAGGTGAAAACGCTGGCTGTGGCTTTCAAATCAACCCAAAATATGGTTCTTTAGAGTTTTCGGATGCTTATAGTGAGAAGGATTTCAGTCCAGTTTGGTCTCTAATTCCTAACCCAGAAGTACAAGGAGGGCCTTCTCGATTGCGACCCGATAGCACACTCAATCATTTTACAGCGGCAAATGGCCAAGTTATTTTCAGGGGCGATAGACTACCGAAAGATTTGGTGGGAGATTATCTGATTAACGAACCAGTAGCACGTATTATCAGGCGAGCTAAAGTCATAAACAACAAAGGCAAAACCCAACTAGAAAATGTTTATGATAAAAAAGAATTTATTGCTAGCACGGATTTTTATTTTAGACCTAATAATCTTTACACTGGCCCAGATGGTTGTTTATATATTGTAGATATGAGCCGGGGTATAATTCAAGAATCTAATTGGACACAAAAAGGAACTTTTTTGAGAAAAAAAATAGACTATTATGGGATAGCAAATGTAAACCAACGAGGGAGAATTTGGCGTTTGGTACACGATGATTTTAAGCCTGGACCAAGACCCAAAATGCTGGATAAGCCCGCTAAATCACTTTTAACTTATCTAGATCATCCTAATGGATGGTGGCGTGATAATGCTCAAAAACAAATTATAGCATTAGGTGACAAATCTGTTATTCCAGCATTGAAAGCCATGGCATCTAATAAAATAGGTGGTGTTTCTTCACTAGGTAGAATTCATTCACTTTGGACCTTAGAAGGCTTAAGTGCTATAGATAAAAATACAATAGTAATTGCATTAAACGATCAAGATTCTCAAGTCAGAAAAACTGCTATTTGGATTTCTGAGCTTTTTTTAAAACAAAATGATAAAGCTATGATTGCCCAAATAGGCAATCTTATCGATGATGAAAGTTATGATGTTAAAACTCAAATTTTATTGTCATTAGGGTCTAATAAAACAGCTGCGGCGAAACAAATCGTGCAAGACCTAATGGCTCAAAATTCTGATAACCAAATGATTAATAATACAAAGAAGAGTATTGAAAAAAATGAAGATGCAAAGATTTACGGAATAAAACTTGCAGGATTTTCTCCTCCAGAAAGAAAATTGATTTTAGCCGGCGGCGAAATATATAGATCCTTATGCATTGCTTGTCATGGAACCGATGGTAAAGGTCTGCCTACAAATGCTGCTCCTGCTTTAAGAGGTGCCAAACATATGAATGCTGATAAAGATATTGCCATTCGAATTTTGCTTCATGGCTTAAAGGGTCCGATTGAAGGCAAAACTTATCCAAGCGTAATGGTGGCGATGAATGACAATTCAGATGAATGGGTTGCTTCTATTGTAAGTTATATTAGATACGAATTTGTGGGCACATCTGTAAGAGTTGACAAAGGCCGCCAAACAGCAGTAGTTCAAGTAGCCGATGTTAAAAAAATTAGAGAGCAACATTCCGACAGGATTGAGCCGTGGACTATTGAAGAATTAGAGAAGCAGTCTTTAAATATTAAATAATTCAATCTTATTATGAAAAAACTATTGTTTATTTTTCTTATTGCAATTAGCTTGTTTTCAGCTAAAAAAGAGGAGCCTAAAAAGCCAAATATCATTATGATTTTCTCTGATGACCATGCCCTTCAAGGAATTAGTGCCTATGGAAGTCCTCACGTAAATACACCAAATATAGATCGAATTGCAAAAGAAGGGGCTATTTTTAACAATAGCTTTTGTACAAATTCAATTTGTGGGCCTAGCCGTGCGGTTTTATTAACTGGAAAATATAACCATCTAAATGGACAGTATGATAATAGTGAAAAAACAATTATTGACACAAAACAGCCCATGTTTCCCAAAACTTTACAAGAAAATGGGTATGCCACATCATGGATTGGTAAATGGCACATAAATAACAATCCAAAATACTTTGATTATTGGAAAATTTTGCCTGGACAAGGGCATTATTACAATCCTGATTTTATTAAAATGGATAATACCAAAGAAAATATAGAAGGGTATGTAACAGACATTATCACGGATGAAGCCCTCGGTTGGTTGGATAAAGGAAGGGATAAATCCAAACCTTTTAGTTTGGTAATTGGGCACAAAGCCACTCATCGGGAATGGCAACCTGACACTAAAGATCTTCATGCTTTTGACGGAAAAAAATTTGCAGTTCCTAAAACTTTCTTTGATACATATGAAACAAGAAAAGCAGCGGCTCATCAACGTATGGAAGTAAAAGATTTGCGTTGGGACTGGGATGTAAAAGTAAATGCAGACAAAACAGGCATTATGA
>JANNWE010000002.1:0-5784 GCA_031414675.1 Cytophagaceae bacterium | reverse complement strand
TTAATTAACGCAGGCTTGAGATGGAATACCATTCATATGGAGATTCCAGATGAAAAACTAGGAACGAGTAAGGTAAAAAATGCTGCATTGGTTTATAATTTTAGCATTCTACAAAAAATTGGGAATAAGCTGAATGCTTTCGCTAGCTTTAATACCGCCTTTCGATCACCCAATTTAGACGATATGGGTACACTTGGCATTGTAGACTTTCGTTATGAAGTTCCATCCGACCAACTAAAACCTGAAAAATCAAGACAAATAGAAATTGGCTTAAAATTGAATCAAAAAAAGAATAATTATCAACTAAATGTATATCAAAACCAGTTATTGGATTTAATAACACGAGAAAAAATAACAGGTCTATTTATTGAAAATTACCAAGTATATACCAAATTAAATACGGGCAAAGCCAGCATAAAAGGTATAGAATGGAGCTCAAAAACCTATTTAAATAATTATTTTCGCTTAGAATCTTTTTTGACTTATACCTATGGTCAAGATTTAATAAAAAACGAACCCTTGCGTAGAATCCCACCCCTATTTGGTAATTTTAGTTTTACTTTTGAAAAAAAAGGATTTAGTTTGAAACCCGCTTTAGCTTTGGCTTCAGCTCAAAAAAGATTGGCTCAAGGGGATAAAGACGATAATCGAATTGGGTTAAATGGCACACCGGGCTTTACCGTGTTTAATATGACCTCCGCCTTTAATTTTAAAAAGATTACTATTAATTTGAATATGTTAAATTTAACCAATCAAACCTATAAAACCCATGGATCTGGCATTTTTGCCTACGGAAGATCCGCTTTTTTGACCATTGGATGTAGTATCTAGAAATTGAAGATTAACTATTTTTAGAATAGTATAATTTAAACCCCCTGAATGAATGATGAAAAAATGTAGCTCCTATTTATTTGCGATTTTAGTGATTTCTTCGGCTTTTTTGGCTTGTAAAAACAATCCATTTAGCAAAAATGTAAATACTGAATATCGAAATTCAAAAGATGATAGCACCCTTTTTGCCACAAAGGCTCCCTATATTATGCCTTATAACCGCATTTTAGATCCTGCTGGTGTTTCGGTAGCGTTTGGAGATGGAACGCTTGAAAACCACAGTTTAGATGCCGTAAGATTAGCTGATAATAAAACTCTGGCGGTAGAAGATAGATTTGGCATCGCGTTTTTTGACTTGAAAACAAAAAAAATCATAGATAGGTTGGCATTCAATTCTGATGTAAAATATAGAGGAGTAATGAGCACATTTTCTGGCATAAGCACCATAGTTCATCATGATTCTACATTTGTTTTTTGGGGTGCTGGAGGCAAAGAGATTATCTTAGAAAATGGCAAAAAGGCTAATTCCTACGTATTTCAGGCTTTTTGGAATGGGGAAAAAGCAAGAATAATCAAAGTCTTTCCTTTTGAATCCGTTTTACCAGCTACCATTGCCTTACCTAACCAAGTTTTACCCAAAATTGAAAACGGAGAATTGTATTTTTATTCGGTGTTAAATGGAAACAATACGATGGTGAAAGTGCGAGTTGCTGACCAAACAAAAATATATGAAATGCCAACAGGAGTCGCTCCTTTTGGTATAGAGATTGTCGGTGAAAAGGCATTTGTAACCAACTGGGCTGGGCCAATGCCCGACTCCACATTGGGTCTGGAAACTGCAGGAATTCCCTGGGGAAAAGCCTATGTAGACCCAAAAACGGGTGCTATGAATCAGGGTTCTGTTTCTATTTTAGATATACATACGGGTGCAAAATTGAAGGAAATCAAAGTTGGATTACACCCAAATGCAATTATTTCAAGTACAGACAAGAAGCTTATCTATGTAGCCAACGGAAACAGTGATTATATTTCAGTGATAAATGCAGATACCCATGTGGTAATAGATTCCATAGAAGTTGGGCTTTTTAGCCACAGAAAAGAGTTGGTGGGCTCTTCGCCCAACGGGCTGGCTATCAATGCTGATGGTTCGGTTTTATATGTGGCCAATGGATTAGATAATGCCATTTGTGTGGTAGACTTAAAGAAAAAATCTAATGGCAAAAATTATACTATTAGCGGGTTCATTCCAACGGAAGCCTATCCCTCTGCCATCGTTTTAGATGGCAATAAAATGGTAGTTTGCAATTTAGAATCCATTGGTGCTAGGGCTTTAAATGATACTGATTTTGAAGATAAAAATTCTAAAAGAAAAATAAAGGCATTTAATTCTCATAAACAAATGGCTTCTATTTCGTTTATCGATTTGCCAAACCAAGCTCAATTGGATGGGTTTACCGAAAAAGTTAAAAAGCTAAATTTATCCTACCGAATGGAGCTTACCGCCCGAGCTCCTCGTCCCAATATTGCTCCGGTACCTGTTCCTGAACGCATAGGAGAACCTTCGGTTTTTAAACATGTGCTCTACATTATCAAAGAAAACAGAACGTATGATCAAGTTTTTGGGGATTTAACAGAAGGAAGAGGCATGAAATCGCTTTGTATTTTTGGTGATTCTGTTACGCCTAATCAACATAAATTGGTCAAAGATTATTTTCTGATGGACAATTATCATGTGTCTGGCAAAAGTTCAGCAGAAGGGCATCATTGGGCCTCCGCTGGCATGGTGACCGACTACACTGAAAAGTCGGTAAGGGCTTGGTTTCGTAGTTACCCGCATGTGCTTTATGATGCTATGGTATACAACAAAAAGGGTCTAATTTGGAATAATGCTTTAGATCATGGTAAAACAGTAAGAATTTATGGCGAAGCCTGTGAATTTCATTATGATGACGGAAAAAAGTATGACTGGAAAACCCTTTTTGATAAACGTAGAAACAAGGATTTGGGAGATTTTAACTATCATAGCACCACCACTATTTCAAGAATTAGGCCCTTTTTGTCCCAGACTTTTCCGGGTGGTGATGATGTAACGGTTTCGGATCAAATGCGAGCTGACGATTTTATTAGAGAGCTAAAAGAAACGGAAGCCAAGGGAGGAGATCTACCAAATTTGATGGTTATGGCATTGCCAAATGACCATACGGCTGGCACTAACCCAAGTTTTCCTACGCCAAGAGCAATGGTAGCTGATAATGATTTGGCCGTGGGAAGAATAGTGGAGGCAATAAATAATAGTAAATTTGCAAAAAACACTGTGATTTTTATTTCAGAAGATGATTCTCAAGCAGGCTGGGATCATATTTCTTCCTATCGAACCACCGGGCTTATCATTAGCCCCTATAACCGCCTACAAAAAACAGTGACCACCCAATACAACCAAACCTCCATGTTACGTACAATAGAACAAATATTGGGTTTACCGCCTATGAATGTTATAGACGCTACTGCGCTTCCTATGTTTGACTGCTTCAGTAAAAAACCTGATTTTTCATTTAAATATAAACATCTCATAAATCTGACTCCCTTAGATCAAATGAATCCTTCCAGAAATAAGCTTTCTGGCACAGCTTTAAAGCATCATGATCAGTCTATTCAATACGCATTTCAAGAAATTGATAGAGGACACGACGATTTGTTGAACAAAATTCTTTGGTTTTCGACAAAGGGGAATAAAAAATATCCCTCGAAATTGGCTGGAAAAGAAGATGAGGAGGAGGATTGAAATGGATACACTTTTTTTTCTAGTAAAATTTATTTGATAATCTCTATTAAAACAGGGATTACCGGATATGGAGAGGAGCAATGGAATAATTAGTTTAACATCAATTTGGATAGTTGCTGTAAAGCTATTTCTTGCTAACAATTTAATAATACTCAAATAGCTATCTTGCACTTAATTTTGTCTTTTAAAATTTAATTAATAAATTGAAATACTTCTTAATTTCCAATAAAATCTTTATTATGAAAAAAACAATTTTGCTTTTGATTGCATCTTTTTCATCCATGGCTCAAACCCAATTTGAAATAACACCTCCAGCCGGAAACCTGCCTGCTCGCATTCAAAAAGGAGGCATTGGTATTTTGCCAAATGGTAGATTTATAACTCCATTGGGAAAACAATATATTACCGCTCCGCATCCTTTTGGTTTAATTTTAAGTAAAGATGGGGATATAGCAATTACCTCAAATTCGGGTACAAATCCGTTTTCAATACAAATTATAAAGGGTCTGAAATCTGGAAAAATTATTCAAAAACAAATACCCGAAGGAGTAAAAACAGAAAACGGAATTTTAGAGGCTTGTTTCATGGGTTTAGCCATAAATAAAACTAAAACAATAGTGTATGTTTCTGGAGGAAACACGAACAAAATTCATCTTTTTAATGTAAATACAGGCAAAAAATTAGGTACAATCAATTGCAGTGTGAAAAACAATTTTGTTGATTATTCAGACGGTTATTTAGGCGATATGGTTTTGACCGAAGACGAAAAATATCTCTTCGTGGCCGACCAGCTTAACTTCAGAATAGGAGTAATAGACATGCTTACTCGAAAACTTATTGCAAACATACCTACGGGTAGGTATCCGTTTGGATTGACACTTACTCCCGACCAAAAAAACCTGATTGTAGCTAATGTGGGTGTCTTTGCCTACAAACCTTTTACCGATGTAAACCCTAAAGACCTAAAAAATACTGGGCACAAATGGATAGCCAGTACATATGGATCCAAAGAAATGATAGAAGGCAAGCCGGAGGAGGGTATTTTGCCATTAGGCAACCCCAATGTTGATGAAGCATTTTCAGTTTGGTGGTATGATGTTAGCAAATACACTAGAAAATCAAACGTAGACCCGGGAAAAAACATACAGAAAGTTAAAACAGGCTTTCTGGTGGGTCAAAAAATAGAGGATTTTGAAGCTGTTGGTGGAAGTAGTCCCAACTCGGTAGTAGCTACAAACGATAAAATTTTTGTATCCAATGGCAATAACGATTGTGTGTCTGTAATTGAAATAAAAACAGGCAAATTGTTAAAAAATCTTATGTTAAATCCTGAACCAAGACTTGGTAATTTACGTGGTTTAATACCCTTTGGAGTAGCCCTTTCTCCGGACCAAAATAGACTTTATGTAGCATTGGCTGGAATAAATGCTTTGGCGGTAGTCGATGCCAATTCTTTAGAAATAAAAGGATATATACCAACTGCCTGGTTTCCTAGTAAACTCAAAGTTACGCCCGATGGTAAACAACTCATAGTGGCAAATGCGAAGGGATTTGGAAGTGGTCCAAATGGCGGCAGCACTTTTAAAATGGATGCCGAAGGAAGCTATATTGGCAGTTTAATGAAAGGTGTTGTCTCGGTCTTTGATATTCCAAACGATATGGAACTAAAAGCTTTAAGCCAAAAAGTAATAGACAATAATTATACGTTTACGCCAATTGCCGAATTAAAAAAAGAAGCAGATAAAGTAATACCAATCAAGCCATTGGAGGGTTCCGAAAACATTAAACATATCGTGTTTATTTCGAAGGAAAACCGAACATACGATGAGGTTTTTGGACAATTGGAAGGAGGAAATGGCGAAGCAGAAATGGCACGGTTTGGAATGAACCGAACGGTAAGAAACAGAAAAGGTGATTCTACGGTTCAGCATGCAAGGATAATGCCTAATCACCATGCTTTGGCAAAGCGTTTTGCTATTTCTGATAATTTTTTTTGTGATTCTGATGTTTCCGCAGATGGCCACCGTTGGTTAGTAAACACCTACCCTAACGAATGGGTAGAAACCAATACAGCTGCTTCCTATGGAGGCAAAAGGAGCATGAAAGACTCTTCAAATGCACCCGGGAACTGGTCAATTTATGGCTCTGCTGGTAGTATTTACCCCGAAGAT
>JANNWE010000001.1:0-2723 GCA_031414675.1 Cytophagaceae bacterium | reverse complement strand
ATTATGTGCATAGAATAGGAAGAACGGGTAGGGCAGGTGCCGGAGGGGATGCAATTTCATTGGTAAGCATGGATGAAATGGATTACTTGAAAGCTATTCAAAAACTCTTAAGTCAAACGCTTAAAAGTGAAATCATAAAAGGATTTGAACCTACGGAGGCAGAAGACACTCCACAAGTAAAGCAAGAACAGCGGAAACCAAATCCTAATTTCAGAAAACCTAATAACCAGAATGCAGGAGGAAGACCACAGCAGAAGGAACAAAACAGAACCTCTTCAGACAATAAAAAACCAAAACGATTTTTCGGAAAAAGAGATTAAAAAAAACATCATAAAAAAAGCGATTCATTTCAAGAATCGTTTTTTAATTTTTAATAGGACATGCACTTCAGGCTATCCAACTTTCTACTTCTTCCTTACTTGGCATTTTTTCGTCTATTTTTAATTTTTTACGCATACCTCCGAGATCATTAAAGACTTTATTAGCATTGGCTTCTTTTAACGAAGGGATGGTTAAAAAACCCATTTTTTGAAGTGCCGGCACCCAAATTGAAGGGACCCCCTCCGCAACATAATCTGCTTCTGTTGAAGCTTCAATTTTCTTTTCTGGTCGCATTTGAGGAAAGAACAATACTTCTTGAATACTTAAATTATTCGTTAAAATCATAGTTAAACGATCTATTCCAATTCCTATTCCTGCGGTAGGTGGCATTCCATATTCTAAAGCCCTGATAAAATCTTCATCCATTGCCATTGCTTCTTCATCTCCACGTTCCGCTAATTTAAGTTGCTCTTCAAATCGCTCACGCTGGTCGATTGGGTCATTTAACTCTGAATATGCGTTGGCCACTTCTTTCCCGTTAACAAACAATTCAAAACGTTCAACAAGACCAGCTTTACTCCTATGTTTTTTGGTCAATGGAGACATTTCCATTGGATAATCGATAATAAAAGTCGGTTGAATAAGGTGTTCTTCTACTTTTTCTCCGAAAATCTCATCAATTAGTTTTGCCTTACCCATACTTGGATCAGTTTCTATTCCCCATGTAGTGCAATGAGCCATCAATTCCGATTCTGTGGCTTTTTCCACATTTACCGAAGTGTATTTTTCTATGGCTTCCGTTATAGAAAGTCTTTCGAATGGTCCTGCGAAGTCTAATTCTACATCACCAAACATAAACTTTGAATTTTCATGAACGGCTATTGCTACTTTCTCAAATACTTCCTCTGTAAATTTCATCATCCATTCATAGTCCTTATAGGCTACATACAGTTCTAAGGCGGTAAACTCCGGATTGTGGGTACGATCCATTCCTTCATTTCTAAACATTTTACCAAATTCATAAACCCCGTCAAATCCTCCAACAATTAGTCTCTTTAAGTATAATTCGTTGGCGATTCGCATAAAAAGCCCCATATCTAGCGTATTGTGATGGGTTTTAAATGGTCTTGCTGCAGCACCACCGTGTACGGGCTGAAGTATAGGAGTTTCAACTTCCAACCAACCTTTATCGTCAAAAACTCGACGCATGGTGCTAATTATTTTAGCCCGTTTTACGAAAATTTCTCTATTTTCTGGATTAACAATTAAATCAACATAGCGTTGCCTAAAACGTTGCTCTGGATCCGTAAATCCGTCATGTATATTTCCTTGTTCGTCTCTTTTAACCACTGGTAGAGGTTTTAGAGATTTGTTTAGGATTTTGAAAGATTTTACATGAATTGAAATTTCGCCAGTTTGGGTTTCAAAACAAAAGCCTTGAATACCAATAATATCTCCAATATCCAATAATTTTTTAAAGACTGTATTGTATAGCGTTTTGTCTTCATCCGGGCAAAGGTCGTCCCTTCTAAAATATAATTGGATACGAGCTGATTCATCTTGAATTTCTGCAAAAGAAGCGGAGCCCATAATTCTAAAACCCATTAATCTTCCAGCAACACTTACATCCATAAAATCGAATTTATTGTGTTGCCAATGCTTTAAGATATCTCTGATAGGTGTATTTGTTTGATATTCTTCCGCTGGGTAAGGGTCTATGCCCATTTTTATCAATTCTTCTCGTTTTTGCCTTCTCAGTAATTCTTGCTCACTTAATAGCATATTAATCTTGGTTTTTCTTTTAAAAAGTAAGCAAAATTAAGTAAAAGCCTTTTAATTAGGAATTTTATAGGCTAAATAATCCATTTTTGTTTCTTAACCTTTGCGTTTTTTAATTCAATGACAAAAAATTTAGTTTCAATAAAGGGAATTTTAAATTTTATGAGTTCATATTTGTGGTCTTAATTTTTAATTGTTTGCTTTTTCTTTGATATATTAGAGTTCAGATTATTTTTTAAGTAGCCTATCTACTATGAAGATGAAGTTATTTTTAATATTGTTTTTCTTTAGTCCTTTATTTTCTCTTTTTGGCCAACAAACCATACTGAAGGGCAAGATTAGTGATGCCGAATCAAAAGAGGGTCTACCTTCTTGTAATATTTACATAAACAATACTACGATTGGTACGAATACTGACCTTGAAGGCAATTTCGGAATTTCTTATTTTGCAGAAGGAGAATTTGAATTGGTAGTAACTTATGTTGGCTATGTTTCTCAAAGAATTAAGATTAAACCAAATCTAAAAGAGGTCATTAATTTATCTGTTTTTTTAGTTCCTTCTAATTTTCAGCTCACCGAAGTGCAAGTAAAAGCAAAAAGAGACAAGAGATGGGAAAAGCAGC